>JAGGWE010000154.1 GCA_021157665.1 Sulfurimonas sp. | reverse complement strand
CTTCAGTTTCACGAATATTTGATAAAAATTTATTTCCTAAACCTTCACCTTTAGAAGCACCTTTTACAAGACCTGCAATATCAACAAAATCAAGTGTTGAATATTGAACTCTCTCAGGATTAACAATTTTTGATAATTCTATTAATCTTTTGTCTGGAACTGGAACTACAGCTTTGTTTGGTTCTATTGTACAAAAAGGGTAGTTAGCCGCTTCTGCATTTTGTGCTTTTGTTAGTGCATTGAAAGTTGTTGATTTACCTACATTTGGAAGTCCTACAAGACCGATTGCTAAACCCATTTATTCTCCAATATATATTAATATTTTTATTTTTTTTAACTTAGTGAAATTATACTTAATAAACCTTATAAGATAGAATTTTACTTTTATTTTATATTTTTTAAAAAACTACTCATTAATCGAACACCTGCACCAGTTCCACCATAAACATTACAATCCCATGGAGTTTCAGTATAAGCTGAACCTGCTATATCAAAGTGTAACCATCTGTTTTTGTTCTCTTCTTTAATAAATCTATCTAAAAATAGTCCTGCTGTGATTGCTCCACCGAAAGGTTTTGAAGCAGTATTTGAGATGTCTGCTATGCCACTTTTTAGTAGTTTTTTAAGATGACCATTAAATGGTAGTGAACCAACAAGTTCACCAGAATTAACAGAGGCTTGATAAAAATCATGTTTTAATTTACCAGAATGTCCCATAATACCTGTTGTATATTGACCAAGAGCAACCATACAAGCACCAGTTAATGTAGCAAAGTCAAAGATATAATCAGATTTTACTTTTTCTTGAGCGAAATCTAGAACATCACATAAAACTAATCTACCCTCCGCATCAGTATTTCTAACCTCAATAGTTGTTCCACTTCTACTAACTAAAACATCATCAGGCTTATAAGCATCTCCACCAATCATATTTTCAACTGCACCGATAAAAGCATGAACTTCAATATCAAGTTTTAACTCACTTACAACTTTCATCATACCAAGAACAGCACAAGCACCAGCTTTATCCATTTTCATTGTTACCATTGAAGCAGCAGGTTTTAGACTAAGTCCACCACTATCATAAGTTAAACCTTTTCCAACAAGTGTTATGACTTTTTTAGCTTTTTTCTTAGGTTTATAAGTTAAGTGGATTAGTTTGCTATCATGTCTTGAAGCTCTTCCAACTGCAAGCATCGCTTCCATTTTCTCAATTTTAAGTTGTCTTTCACCTAAAATCTCACATGCCAAGCCATTCTCTTTAGCAAGTTTTCTGGCAAGAGTTGCAAAAGATGGTGGATTTAAATCTTCTGGAGTTGTGTTTACAATATCACGAGTAAAGTTTGTTGCATCTGCTATGATGATAGCTTCGTTGAATTTTTCTTTTACTTCATTAATATTTCCACATGCCAGATATATATCTTTAAGTTTAGATTTTTTTGGTTTAGATTTATATCTGTTAAACTCATAACCACCTAAAACTACACCCTCTACAATAGCTTTTATATTTTTATTGTTTACATCAAATGAAACAGATTTATAGTTTGCATTTTTAAGAGTTTTTATAGCTACACTCACTACACTTCTGATGTTATCTGTAGTATTGTCTTCAATTCCACATGCCAAGATACCTTTTTCATGTAAAAAACAGATGCTATCTTGCTCTGCACTAAACCCAGCTTTTTTTAATTTTTTATATCGTTTATGTTCTTTTAGTGTTTTTTTATCTAAAAATTCTACTTTTATATCACTTTTTATATCATTTACTAAATCAATGTTCATTTTAACTCCATTATTGTATTTTTATTATGAGATAATATCTAAACTATCCTATATTTTTAATTATCTTTTATTTAGTTCTTTAGCTTGTACTACTGCTCTTGTAAATGTTTTATGCATATTTTTTTCTTCTATTAATGAAACTATATTATGTTTAAACAGGTCTTTAAAAACTTCATCATTCGTTCCAGAAGTTAATACAATAGTTCCATTTTCTTTAAGTGTTTTAATAGTTTCTTGAATATTATATAAGGCTGTAGAATCTATAAAACTAACATGTCTCATTCTGATAATCAATATTTTAGATGAAAATCCAGACTCTTTTATAAGTTCAGCGTATTGTTTGGCTGAAGCAAAAAATAGAGGTCCACCTATCTCATAAACAGAGATTCCTTTTGGTAAATTTTCATAATTTTCAATATCATCTTCATCACTATTTTTAACTAGTTTATTACCATCAACATCCGCCATTCTTTTCATAAAAAGAAGTGCTGATAGTACGATGCCAACTTGAATCGCCACAGTTAAATCAACCAATACTGTTAAAATGAAGGTTGAAAGTAAAACTATATAATCAAATGGTGAACCTTTTAAGATAGATATAAAAGATTTCCATTCACTCATATTGTAGGCAACAACTATTAAAATTCCAGCAAGAAGAGACATCGGTATAAGTTTCGCAAAATCAATAAAAAAGAGCATAATTAAAAGTAAAACTAAAGAGTGGACGATACCAGCTATTGGTGTTCTTCCCCCATTATTTACATTTGTTGCAGTTCTAGCTATTGCTCCTGTTGCAGGAATTCCTCCAAAAAATGGTGTGACAATATTAGCAAATCCTTGTGCAATTAGTTCAGTGTTAGAGCGATGGGAACTACCAATCATACCATCAGATACAACTGCTGAAAGCAGAGATTCAACACCACCTAAAAGTGCAATGGTGAGTGCAGGTACTAAATAAATACCTAAATCACTCCATTTGAAATTTGGTAAAGAAAATGTAATATCACTTGATATAGTTGAAAAAAAACTTTCAATTGTAGTTACTTGAATATCAAATACTTGAACAACAATAGTAATTAAAATAATAGCTATAAATGAACCTGGAATTTTAGTAGTTAAGCGTTTTGAATATACAGATATTAAAATTGTTATAATGGTAATACTTAACGCATAAATATTTATCTCATTTAAATGCTCAAAATAGATTGACCACTTTTGGAAAAAATCAGATGGTAATTTTTCTATATTTAATCCTAAAGCATCTTTTATTTGTGTTGAAAAAATAACTAAAGCAATACCACTTGTAAAACCTACAATTAAAGGATGGGGAAAATATCTAAGTAGATTTCCTAGTCTAAATAATCCAAATAAAATTAAAATAACACCTGCCATTATTGTAGAGATTAAAAGACCATCTATCCCATATTGTTCAATGATTCCATATAAAATAATAATAAAAGCACCAGTAGGACCACCAATCTGAACTTTACTGCCACCAAATATAGATATGATTAATCCTGCAATTATAGCTGTAATAATCCCTTTTTCTGGTGAAACACCAGAAGCAACAGCAAAAGCGATAGCAAGAGGTAAAGCAACGATACCTACAATAATTCCAGCAATTATATCTGTAACAAGTTGCTCTTTAGAGATACCATTTTTTAATAATGTAAAAAATTTTGGTTTAAATAGTCTTGTCATAAATCTAATCGAAATGTAAAATATCTTTTGCTTGAATCATATCTTTATCGCCACGACCCGATAGATTTACTATGATAAGTTTATCTTTTATATTTGTCATTTTTTTCAGGTGTGCTACGGCATGTGAACTTTCAAATGCAGGGATAATTCCCTCTTTTCTTGATAACCATACAAAAGCATCTAATGCCTCGTCATCAGTTGCATTATCATAAGTGATAGATTTATTGTCATTATGAAAAGAGTGTTCTGGACCAATACCAGGATAATCAAGTCCAGCAGAGATAGAGTGAGCCTCTAAAATCTGTCCATCTTCATCTTGAAGAGTGTAAGACATTTGACCATGTAAAACTCCTGGGCGACCCTTTTCAAGAGAGCATCCATGTTTGTTAGTCTCAATCCCAAATCCACCAGCTTCAATACCAATACACTCAACTTCTTCATCTTCTAAAAAGTGTTGAAACATACCAATAGCATTTGAACCACCACCAATACAGGCTATAATATGGTCTGGTAATCTTCCCTCTTTTTCAAGAATTTGAGCTCTTGCTTCCCAGCCAATAATAGCTTGAAAATCTCTAACCATCATTGGATATGGATGTGGACCAGCTACTGTTCCAATGATATAAAAAGTATCTCTTGCATTTGTAACCCAGTGACGGATTGCATCATTCATGGCGTCTTTCAAAGTTCTACTTCCACTCTCAACCGAGTTTACTTTTGCACCAAGAAGTTTCATACGAAAAACATTCAACTCTTGTCTCTCAACATCTTTAGCACCCATGAAAATTTCACACTCTAAATTAAGTAATGCACAAATAGTAGCAGTTGCAACACCATGTTGACCAGCACCAGTTTCAGCTATGATTTTTTTATAACCAAGTCTTTGAGCCATTAAACCTTGAGCGATTACATTGTTTATTTTATGCGCTCCAGTGTGATTTAAATCTTCTCTTTTTAAGTATATTTTAGCACCAAGTTCATCTGAAATATTTTTAGCATAGTAAAGTGGAGAAGGGCGACCAACATAATCTTTTAAGTAGTAATGAACTTCACCCCAAAAATCTTTATCAAATCTTATTTTTTCATACTCATTTTTAAGTTCTAAAAGTGCTGGCATAAGTGTTTCAGGAACATATCTACCACCAAAAATTCCAAAGTGGCCATTTTCATCTGGATCATATTTTGAAGCACTAGGGATATACATTAATCAACCTCCACTAAAGTATAAACATCAGTTTTTTCTTGTAAGTTTTTTATACCATCTAAAAATGTAAGACCTATAATAAAGCATGATTCAACACATTTAGCACCAGCTTGATTAATGAGATTAGCAGCTGCATTAGCTGTTCCACCTGTTGCGATTAAATCATCAATCAGAAGTACTCTAGCATTAGGAATTTTGCTAAAAGCATCTATATGAACTTCAACTTCATCAATACCATATTCAAGAGAATATTTTTCACCGATAGTTGTGTATGGAAGTTTCCCTTTTTTACGAATAGGAACAAAGCCTACTCCTAACATTTGAGCAAGTGCAGCACCAAAAATAAATCCCCTAGCATCAATTCCAGCAATATAATCTAAATTGTATTCCTTATATCTTGTATAAAGGTGATTCATTAAAACACCATAAGCTTCTGCGTCATTTAAAAGTGTTGTTATATCTTTAAAAACTATTCCTGGTTTTGGAAAGTCTTTTATATCTCTTATTGAATTTTCAAGTATTTTTCTTTCTGTATTACTTAGTGTCATTGCAATCTCCTTATCTCTATAAAAGAGCGTCTATGCGACCCTCTAGTGCTTTGATTTTACCATTTAGTTTATCTGTTTCTTGTCTATGTTTTGTATTTCTTGATTTAAGAACTTTTAACTCGTTTCTCAACTTTGTTAGTTCTTCACTTAATATATCTACATTTCCAAGTGCTCGTTGTAATTGAATTTGATATTTTCTTATAAGTATTTCTGCTTCTTGAAGTGTTAATTTCATTAAGTCATTGCTTCTTTGCTCTTTATTTGTAATACTTTTAAAGTAGTACATTTTCACAAATAAAAATATGGATAGTATTGATAATAATGTTAAAAGTGACCATTCCCAAAACATGAACTTTCCTTTAATTTATTTTGTTTCTATCTTTTGGATTCTACCACAATGACGACCACCATCGAAGCTACCGGCAATCCATGCATCAAGAATTGATTCTGCTACACCTTTTCCAATGATTCTTTCACCAAAACATAAAATATTTGCATCATTATGTCCACGAGCAACCATTGCTGTATATGCATCATGGCAAAGTGCTGCTCTAATTCCCACATGCCGATTTGCTGCCATACTCATTCCGATTCCTGAACCACAGATAAGGATTCCTTGAGCAGTAGAATCTTTTAAAACAGATTCTGCAACTTTATGAGCATAATCTGGATAATCAACTCTTGTCTTAGAAAAAGGACCTAAATCAATAACTTCATGACCTTTTTCTTTTAATAACTCGACTGTATAGTCTTTTAACTCAATTCCTGCATGGTCTGTACCGATATAAAATTTCATATAACTGATTCCTTTAAAGTAATAAATTTATTATAGTTTGAACAGGTATTAATAATAGATAATTTTTTAATGGTGTCATTAAAATAATTAAAACTATTATAATCCCGTATCTCTCATTTTTATAAAAGAACTCTGCGACAGAGTTGATTTTATATTTTAGAGCTAGGTGCATTATAAAATGAGCACCATCAAATTGAGGAATAGGGAGTAAGTTAAATACTCCTAAAACTACATTGATTATAAGTAATTGAAATACAAATATATATGTAAAGATATAAAATATACTATCTGTTGTAATAGGCTTATCCATAGCTACTATTGCGATAGAAGCAAAGACAGCTAAGGTGAAATTATATACTATACCTGCTAAATCAACTTGCATTGCTCCGTTGTAACCACCATTTCTTATAACAGTTGCCATATTTATAGGTACAGGTTTTGCCCAACCAAATAAAAATCCACTCTCACCACCTAAAAGCATTGGTAAAAAGTACATTGTTGCTGGAACTATAATTGTTCCAACTAAGTCAATATGTATTAAAGGATTTATAGATAGTCTTCCTGCATTTTTTGCAGTTGTATCACGATACATATATGCAACCCAACCATGCATGATTTCATGACCTATAATAGCTATTGCTAAAGCTAAGACGGATGCTAATATTTTTAGTAAATCAATAGATTCCATGATCATCTTTCTTTATAGCTAATCTTTCTTTTCTTGCTAAATCAAGGTTAAAAGGTGATTCTAAATCTGTTGGAGTTTTTCCAACTCTATCCCATCTAATTTCCCAATTCTCATCTATAGAAAAGTAGATAAACCAAGGAGTTCCCTCTATGTTTTCATAAGGTACTGCTCCCCAAAAACGGCTATCATTTGAGTGATCACGATTATCACCCATCATAAAATAATTATTTTCATTTACTCTAATAGGGGCAAAATGAAATATTGGCATTAATTGAGAATTACCAGTATTTACAATTTTATCATCATGATGAATTCCTGGATGATTTTTCATATATGGATTTTTTACCCAAACCTTACCAGCAAAGACAATAGTTTCATACTCTTTAAAGTTTTCTTTTATCCATTTATCACCTTCACTATGATGAATATATAAGTCTTTGTCTAAAATAAAAAGTTCATCTCCAGGAAGTGCTACACATCTTTTTACAAAGTGTTGTTTAACATTATGTGGGTATCTAAATATTACAATATCTCCACGCTTAGGTGTATCTCCGTCCATAAGACGAAGTTTGTCACTCCATGGCATTATTGACATCTCTAAAAATGGAATATGTGGCATAGGGATACCATATGCAAATTTTTTAGCAAAAAGATGGTCTCCTATTAAAAGAGAATCTTTCATCGAGCCACTAGGAATTCTAAAAGCTTGAGCAATAAAAAATATTACAAAAAGAACAATTATTATTGTTCCTGTCCATGAGTTTGAAAATCTGTAAGCTTTACCTAAAACTTTTTTCATCTATTTTTTCTCTTTTGCATTTAGTTGTGCAGCTTTTAAAGTGTTGCTTAGAAGCATTGCGATTGTCATTGGTCCAACTCCACCAGGACTAGGTGTAATGTATGAACATTTTTCACTAACATTAGCAAAATCAACATCACCAACAAGTTTACCATCTTTAGTCCTGCTTACTCCAATATCAATGATAATAACACCATCTCTTACCATATCTTTTGTAATTAAGTTTATAACTCCAACTCCAACTAAAATAATATCTGCATTTAGTGTGTGTTTTTTCAAATCATCTGTAAATATATGACATATCTCAACAGTTGCATCTTGATTTAATAAAAGTGATGCCATCGGTTTTCCAACGATATTTGAAGCACCAACAACTACACAATTTTTACCTTTTAAATTTATATCATACTCTTTAAAAAGTTCCATTACTCCAAGTGGCGTACAAGGAACAAAACCATCAAGATTAGTAACTAAGCGACCTACATTAAATGGATGAAAACCATCCACATCTTTAGCAGGATCAACAAGTTCAAGAAGTTTTGTAGTGTCTATATGTTTTGGAAGTGGAAGTTGAATTAAAATACCATCAATACTTGAGTCATTATTCATCCCAATAATTGTTCTCTCAATCGCTTCTTGAGAGATGTTTTCAGGCATATCATGAGTGATTGAGTAAAAACCAACTCTATCGCATGCTTTTTTCTTCATATTTACATATGCTGCACTTGCTGGGTCTTGACCAACTAATATAACAGCAAGACCTGGAGTACATCCACATTTTTCTTTTAGCATTTTTACTTTATCAGTAACTTGTAACTCTATTTTTTTTGAAAGTTTTTTTCCATCTAAAAGTTGCATTTAAACCTCATAAATTATTTTTTTGCTATTATACCCTATTAAATTACAACAGGTTTATAATGAAACAGATATTTTTACTTTTTTTTTCTTTATATTTGATGGCAGAATCTACATTTATTTCGCCAATTGAGTATGCTTCACAGCTTTACAAAAATCCCAGAGGGATAGGTTGTCAGAGTTGTCATGGTGATAATGGTGAGGGTAAATTAGTTGCAACTTATATACATAAAAAAAAGAAAAAAGAGTTTCGTGGACCAGCTATTAATGGTATGAATTTTAATGAATTTTACAAAGCTTTAAATAAAAGAAAAAGAGGCATGCCAAGGTATTTTCTTACAAAAAAAGAGATTCAAGCTTTATATCTTTACTTAAATCAAGAGAAAAAAAATGTTAAATAATGATTTTAAAGAGATAGAATTAGCTTATAAAAATAGAGATTTAAAAGCTTTAGATAAATTGGCAAAACCAATTTTTAGAGAGATAAATAAAAAGAATAATTTTCGTTCAGTTTTGATGCTCTCTTGTAATAATATTAAACACTTAACCAAGATAGAGTCTCTTGATGCTGATTGCATTATGTTAAATCTTGAAGATGGAGTTTCTAAAGAGGATAAACCTTTTGCTCTTGTTTTGTGTGCTATTTTTATCTCCAAAATCAGACAAAGTGATAAAAAACTTGTTGTTCGTGTAAATGCACTTGATGAGGGTGGATATGAGGAGATAACATATTTAAATCAGTTTATGCCTGATGCTATTAGAGTTCCAAAAATAAAAAATGAACGAGAAGTGAAAAATATATTCGCACTTTTGCATGATGAGATAGAGTTACATCTTTCCATTGAGACAGCAGATGCTTGGCATAATTTATCAACTTTAAATATAGATAAAAAAGTCACAACATTTTATCTTGGGATTCTTGATTTATTTGCAGATATGGGTTTATCTCAAAGTTTAATAAACAGAGATAATCCAACTATGCTTTATATGCTTTCTCATTTTTTGATAACTTCTAAAGCTATTGGTGTAAAACCTGTTTCCTTTGTGTATCAGGAGTTTAAAAATCTTGATGAGTTTGGCATGTGGGTTGAGTTGGAAAAAAGTATGGGTTATGACTCTAAAGGGTGTATATCACCTGCTCAAGTTAAACTTGTAAATGAAAAATTTATAGATGAAAAAAAGCTTTTAGATAGAGCAAAAGTGATAGTAAAACTTTTTGAGATACATGAGGCTGAAGGGATTACAGGTTTTGTAGATGAAGATTATGGTTTTATAGATGAACCTATATATAAGGGTGCTTTGGCATTATGTAGGAGATGAAAGGTGATACAAAGAATTAAGAAATATTCAACGACAAATACCTTGGTTATTCTTGGAATTATTTTAGGGGTTGCATTTGGTAGTTTTTTACCAGAGTTAGCAATAAAACAGCAAGTTATAGGACAGATGTTTATTAGTTTTTTAAAAATGTTGGTTGTACCTTTGGTCTTTTCTAGTATTTATGTTGCAATTGTTGGTTTGGGTAGTTTAGATAAACTAAAAAATATAGGGCTAAAAACAATAGGTTTATATGTGTTGACAACGGGCTTAGCAGTTATGCTAGCTATTGTTGTTATGAATATATTTCCAATAGGGGAGGCTGTTTCACCAGAAGGACTGGAGTATACAAAAGCATCTCAAGTAGCTGAGTTTTCATTATCTGCAATGTTACTTAGTTTTATACCCTCTAATATTTTTAATTCACTATCAAATGGTTCAATGATGCAAATTATTGTCTTTGCTATATTTTTTGGTGTAGCATCTCTTCATATGCAAAAGCATATGCAAACAACGATGCTTGATTTTTTTACAGCAGTTACAAATGCAATGCTTACTATGGCAGAGTGGATTATAAAACTAACTCCTATTGGTGTATTTAGTCTTATCTCGTATGTAATAGCAGATCAAGGGATAGATGTTATTCTTGATTTGTGGAAGTATATTTTAGTTGTTCTTGGTGTACTTATTTTACATGGACTTATTACTTTACCTTTTGTCTTATCTGTATTTGGTAAAGTAAATCCATACAAATACTTAAGTTTAATCCGTGAAGCTCCTATTATGGCATTTTCAACTGCTTCAAGTGCTGCAACACTTCCTGTTTCTATGAGAATTGTTGAAGAGGTTGGTGGTGTTGATAAAGAGAATGCTTCTTTTGTATTGCCTCTTGGTGCTACCGTTTCTATGGATGGAACAGCTGCTTATCTTACTATCGCAGTTTTATATATCTCTCATTTAGCTGGAGTAGATTTGAGTTTTATGGAGCAGATTGTTTTAGGTATAACAGTTGTTGCTCTAAGTGTTGGTGTGGCAGCATTACCTAGTGCTTCACTTGTTATGATGGTAGTAATTTTAAATCAGGTTGGACTACCAGTTGAGTATATTGCAATCATTGTAGCAGTTGATAGAATTTTAGATATGGCTAGAACTTCTTTAAATGTTACATCTGATTTAGTTGTTGTAAAAATAGTAGATCAGATGCAAAAAAGAGATAAAACTAGTTTGAAAACTTCTTCTTAACATATTTTATAAAAATTAAAGGGATATATTTTGTTAAATAAAATTTTGATAATGGCTGTTATTGCTTTAGGTGTGTATAATTTAAATGCTTATGAAGTTCCAAAAATTGATGTAGATAAAAAACAAAAACCTGAGATAGTTTTATTTGTTTCTGAAAGTATTTTAGTAAAAGAAAAACTTTCTTATAAAATAACTTGGAAAACTATAAATGCTACGAATGTTCAGATTACATTTATAGGTAAGGTTGATTTATCAGGAGATATAACTGTAACAGAAGATGAATACAATAGAGGAGCTATCACTTTAACAGCTTCTAGTAAAAATAGCACTTTTTCAGATAGTAAAACTATAAATAAACATAAAAATTCTGATGCACCTCAAACTATTTTTGTAGAGCCAGAAAAAGATAATAGAGCCATCTATTCAACACCAATGCTTTACCCTGTTGGTGCTAGACGACCATTAAGAAGAAGAAGAAATTATAGATAATTTAAAGAGTCTGTATTTTTCTGATTTTCTTGATAAGTAGCATAAGCTTCAACCGCATTGTTTTGTTTTTGAACATCGCGAAGAGATTCTATGATACTTGGAGTTTTATCATTACCAATATCAACTTTGCCATCAGTCACAACTGCTAGATATATCTCTACTTGTGATTGCATCGATTTATGAGCTAAATAGTCGGTAGCATTTTCTCTTTGTGCATCTTTTTGAGCTTGTTCGGCAGCAGTTTGTTCAGCTGTATTATCTGCTTTTTTATTGTCAATATTATTTTGACCTTGAGGAGTTAATACAATCTCATCATCATTATTACGGATAAGATTACCCTGACTAGCTTCATATACCTCTTTGTTACCATATTTCGGCTCAGGTTCTGGCATTACAGGATTTGTAACAAATTGTTGTCTAGCATTTAACTCTTGATAGTTGTTTGTGTTGCTTGAAATTTGCATAATACAATCCTTTTAGTTTTATCAATTATAGCATATATTAATTAATGTTTTTTTGTATCTTTTTTCCCATTAAAACTTTTTTTAGGTATAGATATAATTATTTCCCAATCGCATTATCTAAATAAGTAACTGCTTGATAATAGTGATAGTAGTTAACAACTAAAGAGGCTAGAGAGTCTATATATCCTTGGCGAGATTGTTGTAGTTCTATGTAGTCTGAAAGTCCATATTCATATCGTTTTGAGGCTTGGTTAAACTTCTCGTTTGATACTCTTACAAGAGATTGAGAAAGTTTTACTGTATCTTTTGCTTTATAAACATTTATATAAGCTTCAGTTGTTTCTTTTTTTATTGAAAGTTTTGCATTTTGAAGTTCGGCATGTGCGATATCGACTTGAACTCTTTTTTCTTGTGTTGAGGCGAGAGTTGAACCACCTTGATAGATGTTGAAATCAAGATTTAATGAGGCTTGCCATCTGTTTTCAGGGATAGAATCTTTAAATTTATCTGCTCTTTGTTGTGTATAATCTGCATCTAAATAAATCTCAGGATAGTACCCAGAATAGGCTAAATTACTTTTTGATTTAGCCATTTCTATATCTGAAATATATTTTTTTAACATATATCTATTTTCATAAGCATAGTCTATCGAATCTTTTAGATTTAGTGCATAATCACTTAACGATGAATAAAGATTTTTAAAATCCAACTCTTCATAGTAAACAGTGTATTTTTCATCTGCATCTTTAAAACAAATAACTCTATCTAGTGAAGCATAAGCTAATTGTAAGTCGTATTGAGCTTTTTTCAGGTCTAGTTTTGATTTTATAAGTTCAACTTCTGCATCTGAAATATCTATTTTTGTTCTTATTCCTGCTTCAAAATATTTTTGTGAACGGTATAATTGAGATTTGTTCAGTTTAATATTTTCTTCATGAACTTTTATAAGTGCAAGTGCTTTTAAAACATTGTAGTAAGTGAATTTTACATCTCTTTTTTTATCTGAAATCTCTTGTTCATTAATCATCTCATAAGATTTAGAATCATGTGTAAAACTATCTACATTTGCATCTGTTTTACCAAAGTCATAGATGATTTGTTTAAGTGATAAGTTACCTAAAATCAAAGTATCAGTTACATTGTCTTGAGCATTTTCTCCACCACTTAGGTGTAGATTTATAAGAGGAAGATAAGAACTGTTTGCTATGTCTATACGGCTTTTTGAAGCTTCAAGTTGTGCTAAACTTATTTTTAAATTTGGTGAATTTTTTACTGCTTTTAAAACTAACTCATCAACTGTATAAATTTTATCTCCACATGCCAAGGTTGAGAGCATTAAAATTAATATGCTAAACTTTTTCATTATATAGATTCCCTTCTTTTTATCTCTTCTTTTACATCTATAAATTTCTCTCTCATACTTTCAAGTAAAACATATAAAACTGGTACAAAAAGAGTAGATATAAAAGTTGCGGCTATCATACCAAAAAGTAAAACTATACCGATTGACATCTGTGTAATTGCTCCAGCACCAGTCGCAAAAGCAAGAGGAAATATACCAAATAAAAATGATAAAATAGTCATCATAATCGCACGAAAACGGAGTGTTCCAGCATTTATGGCTGAGTCGATTATACTAACTCCACTCTCTCTTTGCTCTTTTGCAAACTCTACTATGAGGATAGCATTTTTAGCAGCAAGAGCGACGAGTAAGACGAGACCAACTTGAGCAAAAGTGTTTAATGGCATACCCATAAAGTTTAAACCAGCGACAGCACCACCGATTACCATAGGAACAGAGAGTAAAATCATAAGTGGTAAAATCCAACTCTCATACTGAGCCGAAAGAACAAGAAAAACAATAAGTAGAACAAAAATAGCTACATATATCTGAGAATTTCCAGCTAAAGTTTCTTGATAACTCATACCCGACCATTCGTAACCATATCCATCAGGTAAAACTCTCTTAGAAATTTCATTCATAGCTTTCATAGCATCACCTGAACTATATCCAGCGGCTGGGGAACCATTTATTTGGATACTTCTGTACATATTGTAGTGAGTTAGATTTTGAGGACCACTCATCTCTTTTATTTTTATGATAGCAGAGATTGGAACCATTTTGTTAGAGGTACTTTTTACAAATAGTTTACTTATATCCTCTTTTGTGCTTCTATATTCTTTGTCACTTTGAACAAAAACACGAAATACTTTACCAAATTTTGTAAAGTTATTTACATAAATAGAACCAAGATAAGCTTGCATAGTTGTAAATAGACTAGCCATATCAACACCAAGAGCATTTGCTTTTGCTCTATCTATCTCTATATCGTACATTGGATATGAAGTGGAAAATGTTGTAAATGCAGCTGCAATTCGTGGATCTGCAAAAGCCTCTTTTATAATCTCTTTTGCATATCCTTCAAAGGTTTGCAAATCTCCTGATAGATAATCTTGAAGCCTAAAGTCAAAACCACCAACATTTCCAACACCTGGAATTCCTGCCATATTAAAAGCAGCAACATTTGCTTCATTGATAACTCTTGTTTTTTGTTTTATTTGTTTTATAATTCCAAAAACACTATTTTCTTTTGTAGTTCTTTGACTCCAGTCAGATAGTGAAACAAACATAGCAACAGCAGAGCCATCAAGTGAACCTGTTATGATGTTATAACCCTCAACGGCAACAACATTTTTAACACCTTCTATTTTATATATAATATCTTCAACTTCAGCTCTTACCTTAGTAGTTTGTGAGATAGAAGTACCAGGTTTTAGGTTTACAGAAACCATACAAACACCCTTGTCTTCTGATGGAACAAAACCAGTAGGTGTAATCATAAATAGGTAGTATGTTAAGTAAAATATTCCACCTATAAGTAAAATTACAAAATATCTTAGTTTTATGAGAGTGATTATTAAGCTTTTATATTTTGCAGTTATTGCATCAAATATTTTATCAAATACTCTAAATATTATAAATTTTTCTTCACCTTTTTTAGCTCTTCTTATGATGATAGCACTAAGAGCAGGGGAGAGTGTTAAAGCATTTAAAGATGAAACAATTACAGCAAATGAGATTGTAAGAGCAAACTGTTGGTATAAAGCACCTGTAATCCCTGGTAGCATAGAAACTGGAATGAAAACAGCAACCAAAACAAGAGTTGTTGAGATGATTGGACCGATAAGTTCTATCATAGATTTTTTAACAACCTGAGGTATAGTTAAATTAGGCTCTTTTTTCATAATAACCTCAACATTTTCAACAACTAAAATAACATCATCAACAACAATTCCGATGGCTAAAATAAGCCCAAAAAGTGTAAGAAAGTTTATGGAAAATCCACCAGCTATCTCCATAGCAGCAAAAGCACCGATAAGGGAGACTGGAATTGCAGCAGCAGCGATAATAGTTGGTCGCCAAGAACCTAAAAATATAAATATGATGAGAATAACAAGCCCAATAGCCATAAATAGATTTGTTTTTACATTATCAATCGCAACTGAAACATACTTTGTCGTATCATAAGGAACAGAGTATGTAACACCATCTGGAAATCTACTTTGTAAGTTTTGCATAGTTTTTTCAATCTCTGCTCTAATATCTAAAGCATTTGCATCACCTAGTTGATATACTCCTATTAGCCCAGCAGGTTTTTTAGCACTAATTGCATTCCAGTCATAAGTTTCACTACCTAAAACAACCCTAGACACCTCTTTTAGATAGATAAGAGAACCATCTTTTTTATGTTTGATAACTATATTTTCAAATTCACTTACTTCACTTAGTTGCCCTTGTGTTGTAAGCGTAAACTCTTGTTTCTGGTCATCAAATGATGGAGCAGAGCCTATTTTACCTATTGAAGCTTGTTTGTTTTGGCTTTTAATGGCATTTATAATTTCCATTGGAGTTAGATTTAGTGCTTTTAGTTTGTCAGGATTTAACCAAATACGCATAGCATATTTTCTTTCACCCATATTTTGTGCCTTACCAACACCTTTAATTCTTTTTATCTCATCTAATACATTGATATTTACAAAGTTACTTAAAAATGAAGCATCATATCTCTCGTCACCGTTTATCGCAATCAGACATACAATATTTGGAGATTTTTTATCAACTACTACACCTTGTTGTACAACTTCTGCTGGGAGAGAAGATGATGCAGTGGAAACTTTGTTTTGGACATCAACTGCACCTATATCTATATCATAACCAGGTTCAAAGTAGATGTTTATACTTGAACTTCCACTAGAACTTGATGATGAATCCATATAGATTACACCCTTAATACCATTTAGTTTATCTTCTAAAACTCTAGTTACTGTATTTTCAACAACAAAGGCATTTGCACCTGTATAGTTAGCACTTACATTTACAGTCGGGGGTGCAACATCAGGAAATTCTGATACGGGAAGAACAAATAGTGAAACAGTTCCTGCGACGATAATAATTAGTGAAATTACTATTGCTAAAATAGGTCTTTTAATAAAAGTTACTGAAAACATAGTTTATTTCTTTGTTGGAACTAGATTGTTTGTTTTTAAGATAGCTTTAATTCCATGAGTTAAAGTAACATCAGTTGTTGAGAGCTTTCTTCCCTCTTTTACCTTAATAAGAGAAGATACTATAACTTTATCGCCATCTTTAAGCCCACTCTCAACACTTACATAAAGTCTTTGAGAATAGCCAGTTTTTATATCTACTCTTTTTGCCTGTTCTTTTTCATCTACTGTATATACAAATTTACCAAGTTGATCAGAAAAAATCACTTCAGGAGGAATCATCAAAAATTTGTATTTGTTATTTATAAAAATATTTACATAAACAAAAGTACCAGAAAAAACCTTGGCATGTGGGTTTTTTATAGTAGCACGCATAGAGATAGTTGAAGTTAGTGAATCAACTTTGTTATCTGCAAAATCAACGAAACCATCTAGTCTAATATCTTCCATACTTCCATCTACTTCTATATAAGCATCAGGATTTTCTTTGTTTCTATATTTTTGAAACAGTCTAGCATCATCTTGTGAGGGTGAAAAATAAGCATAGAGAGGATTAACTTGTGTGATGGTTGTAAGTAGTGTTGATTCACCTTGACCAACTAAATTTCCAACATCCACATGCCGAGCACTTACTCTTCCAGATATTGGAGCCTTTATGATGGTATAACTTAGTTCTAGTTTAGCTCTATTTATCTCAGCTATATCTCCAGCGATAGCAGCTTTAAGTCCAGCTCTTTTTGCTTCATACTGCTCTAGTGTTGCACGAGGAGCTAAACCTTCTTCAACTAAAGGTTCATATCTGGCAACATCAGCAATGGCTAATTTTAGAGAAGCTTCATCTTGTGCTTTTTTAGCCTTAGCAGCATTTAGTGAGGCTAAATATTTGGCTTGTTCTATTTTAAATAGTTTTTGACCTTTTTTTACACTTTGACCATCTTTAAAATAAATCTTTTGAAGTATTCCAGATACTCTAGCTTTTATCTCTTGAACACTACTTGCTTTTGTTGTTCCAGTGTATTGTTTCCAGATGGGAACAGGCTCTTTTTTAATCGTTATAGTGTTTACTGCTAATGGTGGAATCTCTTTCTTAATTTGAGTTTGTTTTTGTTCCGAACATCCAACTATAAGTATAAACGAAGATAAAATAACGCTATTTAATATTTTTTTATAATGATTCATATGCTTATTCCTATAAAAATTTAAATAATTCTACCTAAAAATATCTAAAAATATCCTAGCATGTGGATTTTAATATCTAGCTAAATTATAAAATACATTATATCTGATAAGTGTTTTTTCACTTGGTCTAGGGTATTTGCTATAAGCATATCCTATTGTAGCCTTTGTTATATCGTCTAGTACATAGTAGCCACTTTTAGATAAAAATTTAAAGTCGCTCATATCTCCATTTGGATGAAGATAAAACTCTACAACATTGCTTCTGTTTACATTTATATCGTTAATATTGCTTACTCTTGCTTGTCTATTTAAAACCTCTTGAGTTATTCTTCTCATGATTTCTGTATTATCTAAAAGATACTCTTGTTGTCCAGTTGTAAGTTTACCCCACTCTGAACCATAAAGTTTTTTCATCTCTCTACTAGTTCCACCTGCACCTAATTTTGAATTTGAAGTTTTAGCTTTTTTTGCTCTCTTGTCATTAGATTTATCTTGTGAAAGTAATTCATAAAGTGGGTCTATCGGCTCTTTGTTTCTAACTCTTTTTTTTATCTTTTTTTTAAGTTCTATATACGGTTTTTTAGGTGGAAGAGGTTCTATTTTTGTTTGTGGTATAGGTTTTGGTTTTATAATTTTAGGTTTTGGCTTTGGATTTAGTTTTGTTTTTTTAGAACTTTTTTGTGGTTTATATTTTATAATCTCTTTTAATTGTGAGCCTTTAGGCATTGGTGGTGCGATTGGGGATGGTTTAATTAACTCTTTTTTTAAGCCTGATTTTTTATGTTTCTTTGGTAATTCTCTTAGTGAAATTTTTATTTTATTCTCTTTATTTACCTGTTTTTTTTCTATATCTGGAGTAATAAGACCTAAAATCCAAAACAATAGTACAAATAAAAGATGAATTAGTAGTGCTACAAATAAAGCGAAAGAAGAACGATTCAAATTTATCCATTTAGTTTTAATTATTGAAGATTATAGCTAATGAAAATTAATACTACTTTGCTATAATACAAAAAAATTATTAAGGTCATCATATGAGCACAGATTTATCAATAAAAGCATTCCAAGAAGCACAAGAACTAATTCCAGGTGGAGTAAACTCTCCAGTTAGAGCATTTAAAAGTGTTGGTGGTACTCCAATCTTTATTACAGAGGGTGAGGGTGCTTATTTAACAGATGTTGATGGCAATAAATATGTTGATTTTGTTCAAAGTTGGGGACCACTTATCTTTGGTCACAGAGATGAGTCTATAGAAAAAGCTGTTATAGAAGCTGTAAAACATGGTCTTAGTTTTGGAGCACCTACTATTGCAGAAACTGAGTTAGCAAAACTTGTTGTAGAGTTTTTTGATTCAATCGATAAAGTTAGATTTGTAAGTAGTGGAACAGAAGCTGTAATGTCTGCTATTCGTCTTGCTCGTGGATTTACTTCTCGTGATAATATTGTTAAATTTACAGGTTGTTATCATGGGCATAGTGATGCACTTTTAGTTGAAGCAGGTTCAGGTGCAGCAACTTTTGGAAATCCATCAAGCCCTGGTGTTCCAGCTGATTTTACAAAACATACACTTTTAGCTGAGTATAACAACATAGAGAGTGTAAAAAAATGTTTTGCAGATTCAGATGATATTGCTTGTGTTATTATAGAACCAATAGCAGGAAATATGGGTCTAGTTCCAGCCGATAAAGAGTTTTTACATGAGTTAAGAAAGCTTTGTGATGAAAATGGAACTCTTTTGATTTTTGATGAAGTTATGAGTGGTTTTAGAGCTACTATAAATGGTGCTGAGTCTATCACTGGTGTTAAGCCAGATATTATCACACTAGGTAAAGTTATCGGTGGTGGTATGCCAGTTGGTGCTTTTGGAGCAAGAGCAGAGATTATGGCGATGCTTTCACCTGAAGGTCCAGTTTATCAAGCAGGAACACTAAGTGGAAATCCAGTTGCAATGGCAGCAGGATATGCCGCATTAACTAAACTAAAACAAAATGCAAGAGTTATGGCAGTTTTAGAGGCTCGTGCAACTAGACTTGTTGAGGGGATGAAAGCTGAAGCTTTGGCATGTGGGATTACTATGCAAACAGATGTAAGAGGAAGTATGTTTGGTTTCTTTTTTAACGAAAAACCAGTTAAAAACTTCGCTGATGCTTGTAATTCTGATGCTGAACTTTTTGCTAAATTTCATTCTGGTATGTTAAGTGAAGGTTTTTACTTTGCTTGTTCACTTTATGAGACAGGTTTTATCTCAACTGCAACTACTGATGAGATGATAGAAGATACTATTAAGGCAAGTGCAAAAGTTTTCAAAGCTATAACTAATGGATAATCAACCCAAAGAGGAAGAGAAAAAGCCAAGAATAAAGCCTATTATAGAAGCAGCAGATAGCTTGTCTTTAGGAATTTCTATGGTTGTCGCTGTTGTTATGGGTGTTGGTATCGGTTATTTACTTAGAAGTATGACTGGTATCGAGTGGACTTTTTTCATCGGTGTTTTTATCGGGATTGCAGCTGCAATTTTAAATGTTTATAAAGCATATAAAAAACAAAAAGAGGGCTATGAAGAGTTAGCAAAAGAGCCTAGATATGCTATAAAAAAGAGATTGCAAGATGATGAAGATGATGAGGATTACGGTGAAAAACAGTATTAAACTTATCTTTATAACTCAAGTTTTAATTATTGCAACTTATTTTATATCTTTTAATTTTTATATAAATATGCAAGTTGCATTTTTAAGTAGTTTATTTGTGATACTTGGTTCATCTTTCGCATATAGAAAGATGATAAATAATCAAGTAGAATCAAAAGCTATTGAAGAAAAAAGAGACTTACTTGACAGCATAGAAGATCCACATGAACTTTATGATGATGAGCCTATAAATGAAGCTCCATTTGAAGAGTTGGATTTAAAAGAGATTGTTAAAGAAGAAAGAGCAAAAATAAAAACATTTAGTATAGATAGTGCTAAACATGGTGCTAGAGGAAGTGTTTCTGTTTTTAGATTAGTTCCATATATATTTTTAGTTCTTGGATTTATTGCATTAAATAATAATCATATTTTAGATATTTCTGTTTATCTTCCATCATTACTTATCGGGATTGTTGTTGGTTCTGTAAGTTCTAAAGAGCTTTTTAAGAAGTAATCATTGGTATATTTATACTAATGAGACTCTTTTTTGTATCTAAGAAAAAGTTATTATTTTGAGCAAATATTTTTAGTTCATCTAGTTTATTTTGATTTTGATTTTTTGCTTTAACCTCTATAGAAAATAAACTATATTTTTTATCTTCAAATTTAATATGCTCTCCAACTCTAAAAAATATTTTAGTAGTTATCTCTTCATTTTCCCAAAAACATGAATATGCTTTGTTTAATATTTTAATAAAATTATTTGAATTAATAATAACCTCTGGAATAGTAGGATCAAACTCTTTTATGAATTTAATATTTGAACTTATTGAGTTTGTTGAGATACATAAATCTACAAGAGTATATATATTTGTTAATTCACCAGTAGGCTTTGGTTGATTTATTTTAAATGATGGAGTTTGGTATAGTTTTATACCTATCTCATCTTCAGTTGCATATCCAACTGTCAGACCAAAAAATTTAAATCTTGAAAATTCTAGTTCTAAAAATGTAGTTTTAAATCCAAATGTGATATTTGCATAAGCAGAAGCCAACTCAAAGAGTTCTGAGGTTTGTGCAACTCCTAAAAGGAATTGTGCTTCTGAATTTAGAGAAATTACTTTTCCATTTGAACTAAACAATATAAAAGGATTATAGTCATACTCAATCCATTGTTGTTCAAATGTCATAATGTTTTTTTATTCTTCTATATAGTTTTTAAGTTTACGACCAACTTTAGGGTGTTTAAGTTTTTTAATTGCACTTGATTCGATTTGACGAACTCTTTCACGAGTTACACTTAACTCTTTACCAATCTCTTCTAGCGTTCTATCTGATTCATCATCCATAATTCCAAAGCGAAGTTTTATAACAGCTTTTTCTCTCTCATTTAATTGCTCTAGTACATTTTCAATCTGAACTCTTAAATCATCTTTTAATATAGCATCAGCAGGAGAAACCGAAGTTTTGTCCTCTATAAAATCACCAAAACGACCATCATCTTCACTACCAATAGGAGCTTCAAGAGATATAGGTTCTTTTGTGATTTTAATAACATTTTTAACTTTTTCAACAGAAAGACCAACTTCTTCCGCGATTACATCAACATCTGGCTCTTTACCATGCTCTTGAAGGTGTTTACGCATGATTTTATTAATACGGTTGATTGTTTCAATCATATGAATAGGGATACGGATAGTTCTAGCTTGATCAGCAATAGCACGAGATATAGCTTGGCGAATCCACCAAGTAGCATAAGTTGAAAATTTGTAACCTTTTTGATATTCAAATTTATCAACAGCTTTCATAAGCCCGATATTTCCTTCTTGAATTAAGTCAAGGAAAGGTAATCCACGGTTAGTATATCTTTTTGCAATTGAAACAACTAATCTAAGATTTGATTTTGCCATTTTAGTTTTTGAGATTTCAGAGATATTTTTACCACGCTTGATTTGTTCTAAAATATCACCTAGTTTTTCAGGTTCCATATCAAAACTATTTTTACTAGCTTCTTTTGTTTGTACAAGTTTTTTAATCTCCATATATGTAGAAACCATTGTAGCTTCTGGAACCATTCCAGCAATATCTTCTTTGTTTAGTTCTTGGATTTTCTCTACTAAAATTTTGTGGTTAGCTTTTAGAGTTGCATTAAAAAGAGGTAGTTTATACTCTAATCTTTTTAACTCTTTATCATAACCATCATCACTTCTAAGTGCAGTTTCCATTGCTTTAACAAGTTCATTGATTAGTTTAGATGTTGGTCCAAGATCAAGAAGTTTTTCTTTTAAAACCAATTTTTTAAATGTAACATTTAGATAATAATGAATAATCTCTTCTGTTACCTCTCCATCTATATTTTCAGGTATCTTTTCATTAAGTTTAAGCCACTCTTTTTTAGCTTTTTCTAGTGCTTTAAAGCTAAAAGTTACTTTTTCAACTCTACTTTTATCATCATTATTTGAAGTTGTTTTTTCTTTTTCTTCACTAGAATCATCATCATCTTTTTCATCTTCAAAACTTCTAAATAACTCTTTAACTCTTCTTTCACGGTTAATTAAAGGTTCTTTATAGTCTAAAATGAAATTTATAAGATAAGGAACTGAACAGATAGCATCGATAATAATACTCTCTCCACCCTCAATTTTCTTAGATATTTCAATCTCTTCTTCTTTAGTAAGAAGAGGAATTTGACCCATTTCACGAAGATACATACGAACAGGAGAATCTGAACGAGACCACTCTAGTAACTCATGTTCTTTTAAGATGTCAAATTTATCAGTCTCATTGTTTTCAAGCATCTTTCTTTGTGCATTTCTTCTTGCTTCTGCTTCTTTATCATTAAGTTTTTTAGCATGTTCTGAAGATGTATATAGACAAGTTTTATGCTTTGTAGCAAGCTTAAAAATATTTTTAGCTTGTGCAGCTGTTGGCTGTTTTTCAAAAAGTTCGATTAAGGATTCATAAGTAGCACAATCTTTTGATTTGTGTTCACTAAAAAAAGTGTCTATGGCTTTGTTGAGTTCTTTTGCTGTCATATTGGATTTAGCTCCGATAGTTTTTAAGTTTTTTTAAAGAATGGATTATACCCAAATATTATTAAAAATAACTTTTTTTATAAAAATAATTTTTTGGAACACACTTTGCTATATTAAGATTAAATATCTTAAAAGGTGGCTTATGCAAACTGGATACTATAACGCAGCAGCAGGGATGGTGGCTCAATTTAATAGACTTGATACTATCTCTAATAATCTTGCAAATGTTAATACGGTTGGTTTTAAAGAAGATAATCTTGTTGTTGGTGATTTTATGAGAATTTTTAAAGAAGCTAGAGATGAACTTCCTAATGAAAATCACTCTGAAGCTGGAGCTCAATTTTTAAATAGAACTATGACTAAAGCACCACAAATAGTTGAGGAATATACTAAACATTCAGTAGGAACTCTGCAAAAAACAGGAAATACTATGGATTTGGCTCTTTGTGAAGAGGGCTTATTTTTTGCTGTTAGAACACCACAAGGGATTAGACTTACAAGAGATGGCTCTTTTACTACAAATGATGAGGGTACTTTAATCACAAAACAAGGATATGAAGTTTTATCTGAAGATTATTTAAATGGTGATAGTAAAATCTCTTTTAACGATAATGATAGCATTATAGAGTTTGATAAAAATGGTCAAATTTATACTAATTTACCAAACAGTGTAAAACTCACAGAGTCGGCAAAACTTTTTATAGCACAACCAGATAATCTTAATATGTTAAAAAAAGAGGGGGATAATCTTTATATATATGAAGATATTTCTCAACTGAAAAATATTGACCAGAGTAATGCAGTTAGACAGGGCTTTGTTGAAAAAAGTAATGTAAATGCTGTAAAAATGATGACTCAGATGATAGAAACTAATCGTTTAGTAGGGATGTATCAAAAAGTGATGAGTTCTCAAATGGATGATATGAATAATGAAGCAATTAATAAAATAGCTAGAAAAGCTTAGAAAAAGGATTTAAAATGATGCAATCACTTTATACAGCCTCAACAGGGATGTTGGGAATGCAGACGCAGATAGATACAACAGCAAATAATATTGCCAATGTTAATACGATAGGTTTCAAAAAATCTCGTGCAGAGTTTGCTGACCTTATGTATCATGTAATGGAGTATGCTGGAACATCAACAAGTGATACAACTAAAAGTCCTACTGGTATAGAGGTTGGACTTGGTGTTAGACCAACAGCAATAAATAAAATATTTTCAGAGGGTTCTTTGAAACAAACTGATAATGAACTTGATATTGCTATTACTGGTAAGGGTTTCTTTAAAATGGAACTACCAGATGGAAGTGAAGTGTATTCGAGAAATGGTGCTTTTAAGATAGATGATAATGGTACTATGGTAAATAGTGATGGATATAAACTTACTCCAGAAGTTGTAATTCCACCAGATGCTACAAATGTAAGTATCGGTACTGATGGAACTGTTACAGTTGTTCAACCTGGAGCAACTGAAGCGATACAAATTGGTCAAATAAATACAACAAACTTTATAAATCCAGCTGGTCTTCACTCTATGGGAGATAACCTTTTTGTTGAAACAGACAGTTCAGGTCAAGCAGTTGAAGGAACTCCTGGTCTTGATGGTCTTGGAGTTTTAAGACAGGGTTTTGTTGAGCTTAGTAATGTTGAACTTGTTGTTGAACTTACAGACTTGATTACTGGTCAAAGAGCTTATGACTCTAACTCAAAAGTAATCACAACAAGTGATGAAATGCTACAAACTGTAAATAATCTAAAAAGATAATAAGCTCCTAAAATCAGCTTGATACTAAATCATATTAAGCTGATTGTAACCAATTTGACACCTCTTTATGATAAGATTCTCTTATGAAAAATAAAAAAGTTTTAATTATGTGTACCGGTAATAGTTGTAGAAGTATTATCGGTGAAGCACTTGTAAACTCACTTGATAATATCGAAGCTTTTAGTTGTGGTGTTGCTCCTTCTGGTAAAGTTAATCCACATGCCAAGAAGGTTTTAGAGATGCACGGCATGTGGGATGATAAATATTATTCAAAACATTTAGATGAAGTTATAAATATAGATTTTGATTTAGTTGTAACTGTTTGTTCACATGCCAATGAGACTTGCCCAGTTTTTCCTAAATCTGCAAAGGTAATTCATGTTGGCTTTGAAGACCCAGATGGAAAAGAATTTGAGGCATTTATAGATACATATAAAGAGATAGAAGAGATTCTTTTAAGTGAAGTTAAAAAAGGGTTGATTTAGCATGTTCAAAGAGAGTGTTGATTATTTTACCTTAGAGATTTTAGGTCTTAGTGGGCAAATAAATGATGTAGTAAACTTTTTTATTTATGACACTATCAAAATTTGGTTTTTACTCATCACTATAATTTTTGTAGTTTCATATCTAAGAACTCACTTTAATACAGAATATGTAAGAGCTTATCTACAAGGAAAGTCAGAGTTTACAGGAAATGTTTTAGCTGCACTTTTTGGAATTATCACCCCATTTTGTAGTTGTTCTGCTATTCCTCTATTTTTAGGTTTTATTCAAGCACGAATCCCTATCGGGGTTACCTTTAGTTTTTTAATCAGCTCTCCTATGAATAACGAGATAGCCATAGCACTGCTTTTTGGTTTGTTTGGCTGGAAAATTACAGTGATATATATTGGTTTTGGATTATTAGTTGCCATACTTGGTGGATATTTTATCGGAAAGATGAATATGCAAAAGTATATTTTAATGGATGTTAAACCTATGGATGGAGAGTTGGATGATGTTCAAATCTCGTTAACATTTAAACAGAGAGTAAAAGAGGCTTGGGAATATACAGCAGATATATTTAAAAAGATTTATCTTTATGTTCTGATAGGTGTTGGAATTGGTGCATTTATTCATGGTTATGTTCCAGCTGATTTTATAGCAACTTTTGCAGGTGCTGATAATCCTTTTGCTGTACCTTTAGCCGTTATCATGGGAATCCCGATGTACTCAAATGCAGCAGGTGTCATGCCACTTGTAGAGGTCTTAACATCAAAAGGTATGCTTTTAGGAACTGCTTTAGCATTTATGATGGCAGTCACAGCACTTAGTTTACCAGAAGCGATGATACTAAAAAAGATTTTACATATAAAACTAATAGCAGTTTTCTTTGGTATTGTTGGAGTAGGGATAATCGGTATCGGTTATTTGTTTAATTTTATTTTATAAGGAAGAGATATGAGAATAGAAATTTTAGGAACTGGCTGTAAAAAGTGTAAAGATTTAGAAGAGATAGCAAAACAAGCAGTAGCAAAAATAGGTGGATTTCATAGCGTTGAAAAAGTCGAAGATATTCAAAAAATAATGAACTATGGAGTGATGAACACACCAGCACTTGTAGTGGATGGAGTGGTTAAATCAACTGGAAAACTGCTTAGTGTTGATGAAGTTTTAAGTCTTATAGAGGCTTAAAACTTATCTCAATTTTCTCTTTATAAAAATCAAACAACAATTTAGATATAATCGCAAAATTAATTAGTAAAATATATAGGATTTTTATAATGCAAAAAGCAAATATTGATGGAAAAGTTTGGACTTTTGGAAAAGATATTGATACAGATTTAATTATAGCTGCGAGATACCTTAACACTTCAGTTCCAGAAGAATTAGCAAAACATGTAATGGAAGATGCTGATCCAGAATTTGTAAGTAAAATGAGTGTTGGCGATGTTATTGTTGCTGGTGAGAATTTTGGTTGTGGAAGTTCAAGAGAACATGCACCAATCGCACTAAAAGCTGCTGGTGTTGCTGCTATAATTGCTCCAACTTTTGCAAGAATTTTTTATAGAAATGCATTCAATATGGGTCTTCCTATTTTTGAACTTCAAGAGAGTGCAGAGATAAAAGAGGGTGATGAAGTAAGTATAGATATGAATGCGGGTACGATTACAAATAAAACTACAAATAAATCATATAACTTCACTCCTATCCCTCCATTTATGCAAGAGTTAATTGATGCAGGTGGTTTAATGAACTTTGCTGCGAACGAAATTAAAGGTAAATAATGAAAAATTATAAAATAACACTTATTAAGGGTGATGGAATTGGTCCAGAGATTATAGATGAAGCTGTTAAAGTTTTAGATGCTGTATCTTCATGTTGTGGTTTTCATTTTAATTATGAAGAGGTTTTAATGGGTGGTATCGCTTATGATATTACTGGAGATCCTCTTCCTCAAGAGACTATTACAAAATCATTAAATAGTGATGCTGTTCTTTTTGGAGCAATCGGTGGAGAAAAATGGGATTCTTTACCTCGTGAAAAAAGACCAGAAAGTGGACTTTTAAGATTTCGTAAAGAGCTTGGTGTTTATGCAAATCTTCGTCCTGCTGTTGTTTATAATGAACTTATAAATGCTTCTTCACTTAAGCCTGAGATTATCAAAGGTGTTGATATAATGGTTGTTCGTGAACTTATTGGTGGAATTTATTTTGGTGAGCCTAAAGGTCGTACCGAAGATAAAGGCTGGAACACTATGGTTTATACAAAAAGTGAGATTGTTCGTATCTCTCATCATGCATTTAAAATCGCACAAAAAAGAGGGAAAAGAGTTTGTTCTATAGATAAAGCAAATGTTTTAGATGTTTCTCAACTTTGGAGAGAAACAGTTGAAGAGGTAGCAAAAGAGTATCCAGAAGTTGAACTTTCTCACATGTATGTAGATAATGCAGCTATGCAACTTATTCGTGATCCAAAACAATTTGATGTTATGCTTACTGGAAATATTTTTGGTGATATTTTAAGTGATGAAGCATCTATGCTTTGTGGTTCTATTGGTCTTTTACCATCAGCATCTGTTGGGGATAAAATAGGCGTTTATGAGCCTATTCATGGTTCTGCTCCAGATATTGCAGGTCAAGGTATAGCAAATCCTATCGCTACAATCGCATCAGCTTCTATGATGTTAAGATATGCACTTGGTGAGATTGAAGCAGCTGACAAGATAGATGAAGCTATTAAAAAAGTATTAAAAGAGGGATATAGAACTCAGGATTTAGCTCAATTTGATGCTAAAGAGGTTTGTTCTACAAGTGAAATGGGTTCAATTATCGCGAACTATATTCAAAGATAGTATTTAAAATAGATGCAAACACTCACTCTAGCAAATATTTATGAACTTCAAGGGCTTAAAGAAGAGGCTCTTGAGATATATAAAGAGGTCTTAAAAAAAGACCCTTCAAATAGTGATGCAAAAATTGCTATACGAAGGTTATCTGGAATGAGAAAAAAGTTTTTAAATGTAAACACTCAAATGAAAGATTTTTTTATAAAAATGGATACTGATGTTGAGTTTAATGAATTTGAAAGGTGGTTATTAAAATCATGGAACTAAAAGATGTAATATTATCAACACTTGCCGAGATGGAAGATACTCCAACAAAAACAATCACTTCAGAATTTGAAGTTAAAGAAAAAATCATTCACGAAGTAAAAGAAGAAAAATTAGAAAAAAATATAGAAGAAAGTTTATCTATATCTTCATCTAATAGTGAACTAATGTACTTAAAATCTATAAAAGAGAGATTACTTGTCTTATTTGAGGGTTTTCAAGCACCTAACAATACAAATATAGAAGCAAAGATTGATATGACACTTAATTTCTTGGAATATACTTTAGCAACGATAGATACAAGAGTAGAGATGTTAGAAAAAGGAAAAAAATAGTGAGCAAATATAGAGTTCTAATAGCTGCTAATGATGAAAAAGGTATAGTTTATAAAGTTTCAACAGTTTTTTTCAAGCATGATTTAAACATGCTATCAAATAATGAGTTTGTTGATAAAGAAAATAATAAATTTTTTATGAGAAGTGTTGTTGATGGAGATGTAAATCCTGATGAACTACAAAAATCTCTTAATGATGTTCTACCTAAGGGTTCTAGTATAGAAGTTATAGAACCCAAAAAGAAAAATATTATTATCATGGCTACAAAAGAGATGCATGCTCTTGGTGATATATTGATTCGTCATGAAGCTGGAGAACTTGAAGCAAATATTTTAGCAGTTGTATCTAACTATGATAAACTTGAATCTTTAGTGAATAAATTTAATATTCCATATATTACAGTTTCTCATGAAAATTTAGAAAGAGTAGAGCATGAATCTAAAATAATAGAGTGTATAGATAGTTTCCAAGATGTTGATTATATAGTTTTAGCTAAATATATGAGAATTTTAACACCTAGATTTGTAGAAACATATGAAGATAAAATCATAAATATTCATCACTCATTTTTACCAGCCTTTATCGGAGCAAACCCTTATAAACAAGCTTATGACAGAGGTGTTAAAATAATTGGAGCAACTGCTCACTTTGTAAATAATAATCTTGATGAAGGTCCAATCATCTCTCAAGAGATTATACATGTTAATCATGCTTATGGTTGGAAAGATATGCAACGCTCAGGGAAAGATGTAGAAAAAATTGTTTTATCGCGTGCTTTAAAACTAGCTCTTGAAGATAGAATTTTTGTGTATGCAAACAAAACGGTAATATTTTAAAATGTCTTTTAATTTAGTATTGGTAAACCCACAAATTCCAAACAATACAGGTGCAATAGGTAGGCTTTGTGTAAATGCTGGAGCATCTCTTCATTTAATTAAGCCAATAGGTTTTGATATAGATGAAAAAGCTGTTCGTAGAGCAGGGCTTGATTATTGGGCTAAATTAGATTTACATGTTTGGGAAAATATAGAAGAATTTTTCGATAAAAACAATATAACTGATAATGCTCATTTTGCTACAACAAAAACAGATAGACCATATTTTGATGCTCAGTTTAAAGATGGTGATTTTATATTTTTTGGAAGTGAAACAGCAGGAATTCCTGAAGATATTTTAAATAAATATAAAAGTCAAAATATAACAATCCCAATGACTAAAGATGGTAGAAGTTTAAATCTTGCTATTAGTACAGGTATTGTTCTTTATGATGCGATTAGACAAAACTATAACTCGTTTGGAGATAAGCAATGATAACTTTTATGAATGGAGTTATGCTTGTACTTTTTATACTATTTATGATTTTTGTATTTGGTGGCTATCATAAAAACAAATCTGCTGCAAGAGAAGAACAATTTAGACTAGAAGAAGAAGAAAAAAAGCAACAAGAGTTGGATGAAAATAATTCTTAGTTGAGTTCTTAAAATAATCTCTCTGCCCACTTTTCTATACTATTTTCAAATCTTTGGAATAAACTTTCTGCATTTTTTATAACTAATAACATTACATATCCTTTTATTTAATTGATAAATATTACAC
>JAGGWE010000031.1 GCA_021157665.1 Sulfurimonas sp. | reverse complement strand
CCTCTCTTAAAACTTCTGTAGCAGCTTTTATGTCTCCATTTCTAACCGACTCTGCAATACTCATAGATTCATCAAAATATAAACATGGGATAAGATTTCCCTCTGCTGTTAATCTAATACGATTACATTGTTTACAAAAATCATCTGCATATGGTTCAATAATTCCAAATCTATAACCATCTTTCATTGTATAGTAGTGTGAAGGTGATGAGCCATCAAAACCATCATCAACAAACTCATATTTTTCAGATAAAATTGCCAAAAGTTCATCTGATTTCATTCCGGATATATCTACTGTGGCATGTGCATTTTCCATGTATTCAATAAAACGAACAGACATATTTCGCTCTTTACAATACTCCAATACATCTATAATCTCATCAGCATTCATCCCTTTCATAGGAACCATGTTTACTTTAACTTTAAATCCAACGGCTCTAGCCTCTTCAACACCCTCTAAAACATTTTTTAAAACATCTTTTCCCGTGATAGCTTGAGCTACTTCAGGTTTTAAGGTATCTATACTTACATTTATTCTTTTTAGTCCTGCATCTTTTAATCTTTGAGCAGTCCCTTTTAGTAAAAAAGCATTTGTAGTCATTGCTAAATCTATATGAGGTGCATAATTATAAATCATCCCAATAAATCTATCTAAATCTTCACGAAGAAGTGGTTCTCCACCAGTTATACGAATCTTTTTAACACCCTCATCAATCGCTACTTTCATAAACTCAAAAAGTTCTTCAAAACTAAGTAAATTCTCTTTTGGAACCCACGAAAACGGTTTCTCTGGCATACAATATTGACATCTAAAGTTACATCTTTCTGTAACTGAAACTCTGAGATAATCGACTACTCTATCATAGCTATCTATTAGCATTATATTTCCTAAGTATTTATATCGAGGTATTATATCTTGTAGAAGTAAAAAAGTATTGATATAGGTTATTAAATTTTATCATTCTTTAGAAATCGATGATTTATCTTCGCCGATAGTGGCATGTGGGTTTATATATTCCTGAAAGTTGCCGAAGCTGAAGCATCGGTTCCGAAGGGGTGTTTGCCAGCTGAAGCATCGGTTCCGAGGGGGATGTAGATTATTAATTAATAATCTACTTAGCTAAAATCTCAGCTTTAATTTTGTTAAACTCATCTTGAGTAATTATACCTTTTTCTTTCATCTGATATGCTCTGTCTATCTCATCCATAGTTGAAAGTTTTGGTGCAGCTGGAGTTGCTATAGCTGGTGCTGGTGTACTTGCAGCTCTTTGACCTAGTTTTTTCTCTATCATAGCATCTATCTCGGCTTCTGTCATTGCTGGAACTGCTACAGTACCATCTTCTTTACCTGCTGTACTTCCTGCAAAATCTGGAACATATGATGTAACATCTATACCAGTCGCACCTGCTAAAGTAGTGTTTGCTATATCTTTTTGACCTTCACTTACGCTAACCTCTTCAAATGTAAACTCTTCACCATAAGAACCAGTTTGGATTTGAAGATAATAAACCTTACCAGCTTCAAGATTTAGTTTTATATAATGCTCTTCGATATTTGTTCTAACAGCACTCATAAGAATAGTTGCTGGTTTCATATCAAATACTCTATACTCTCCGCCATTTAATCTACCAGCTACATTTTGATTGTTAATACGAAGTTGGAATTTATCATCTTGCATTGATTCATCATCACTTACAGTATCATTTGCATATACATATACAACTGCTGCACCATCTAGTGGTTCTTGTGCTTTAAATGGAACTTTTGTTCCACATCCTGAAACAAATAACATAAGGATTGTAATTAATAGGGCTTTGATTTTGTTCATCTCTTCTCTCTTTGTTAAAATTGAGCAGATTATAACATAGTTTTAATCAAATAGCTGGGAATGAGATCCAATTCGAATAAGAACCAACTCTTTATCTGTTGCAAAATATATTAATATTAAATCACCACTTATATGAAATTCTCTTGTATCTTTGTATTTTCCAATTAAAGGATGATTTTTGGATTCAATTGGTAAATCTTCTTTATTTAATAGTTTTGCTAAAAATGATATATATTTCGAGTAATGTTGATTACTCATTTTAACTTTGGATAAATCCTTTAAAAAAGATTTCTGTCTTCTTATTGTAAGCACTGCGCAGATTCTTCTTCGAGTTGTGTAAATGAAATAGTATCAGAATTAGTATCTGCTCGAGCTTCTTCAATAGCTTTAATTGTATCATTATTTGGTATTTTCATTTCAAATGGTAAACCTCTTTCCATTACAGATTGAGCTAAAAACATATTAATAGCATCACTTAAGCTAACACCATACATTTTAAATATCTCTTTTGCCTGAGATTTCATATCTGAATCTAAATAAACATTTGTTCTAATTTTTGCAGTCATGATAAAATCCTTATCTCTTTTTATGTATTATAACACAAAGATTGTGTTTTAACTTTTAATGTAAGATTGTAATTCAATTAATATTATTTAAATTTTTAGGGGAAGATTTTTGAAGTGGATTTAACTAACTTCCACACAAGGTGTGGAAATTAAGTTTTTTAAAGTAAAGACTAGAAAGCGTAACGAGCCCATACACGGATAAGATCAAAATCTGAATCATCTGATTCATAGTCACCCATTACATATGCAGCGAAGTATTGAACACCAGCAACTTTAATTTTATAAGTAACATCAAGTTCATTATAATCATTATCATCTTCATAACCTGCAATATTACCATCAGTATCACGTAAAATATTATTTAGATTACTAGCACCCGCATTCGTATCAGTATAAGCTATACCAAATGTACCAAAATCACCTGTATTATAAGATGCTTTTAATTGCCAAGTTTTAGCATCTAAAGCGATAGCGTCTTGATTTGCAATCATTTGAGTATATAATGGAGATTTAACACCTGTTGTATTTTTAACTGCTACATTAACTTTATCATCATCACCATCTACATCAGTATATGCCGCGCATAAAGATAAGCCAGCAACTGGTTTAAGTCCAATTTTTACACCATATGCTGTAGTCTCTTCAAGATCTAATCCAGCATATTCAGAGTCTGGGTCAATTTGACCAGCTTGTAAACCAATATTTAAACCCATTGGAAAAGATTTATCAGCAATTTTTGCATCTAACCAAAATGCGTCTGCACTAATACCATTATCAGCAAAGTCCCCTTCACCAATCTGTGATAGATGATAATAAGAAGCAGTTAAAGTAGTCATTGGAATTGCTGTAGTTTGAGCAGTAATCAAATAAGAAGTATCATCAACTGCTAGGTTAGTATCACCTGCATGCATACCGTCTGAAGTCTTTGTATTTACAGATACTACTAAATCACTAGCACTACCTAAAGTATGACCTGTTCCACCAGCAACATAAGCACCAACTAAAGTAGTCTTAGGAATATCAGTATTTACAACTAAGATAGCATCAAAAGTATTTTTAAATACATTCCAACCCTCAGAGTAAGCTAATGGAGAAAGAGATTTAGGAAGTTCTTGACGACCAATTTTAACTGTAGTATTAGCAATTTTTTTAGCAATAAAAATTTTAGTTAAAGCTAACTCGTTAGTAGTATCTCCACCCTGAGTTGTAATAGCATCAGAAGTTTGTCTAACACCACCAACAAGATTTTTTTCTAAACCAGCAGTACCTAAGTAAGTCAGTTGAGAACCAAAAGTAAAGTTATTACCAAGATCAGCACCTAAATCTAGTTGAATACCAACATTTGCAGATGAATTATCTTGATCAAAAAGACCTTCTGAGTGATCTCCATCAGTTTCAGCAGTTTGATAGTAAACTACAGCTTGACCACCAACATCAATATCAATACCTTTGTCAGCTGCCATTGCAGATGTACTAAATGCCATTGCAGCAACTGCTGCAGATAATATAATTTTTTTCATTCATTTTCTCCTGTTTTGTTTTACAT
>JAGGWE010000185.1 GCA_021157665.1 Sulfurimonas sp. | reverse complement strand
TTTTTAAAACTAAGGTCAAGCATCTTGGCATGTGGACTTATCTCTAAAAGACACCCATATAATAACTTAACAATCAAAGCATCACTAAGTGCATTATGTGAAATAACATCACCTTCAATCCCACATGCCAAGTTCTCTTTTACTTCATCTCGATATAATTTCAACTCATATCTAAGTAATTGTAATCCAAAACCTTCACATTCAGGGATAAGGTGCTTAGTAACTCGTAAAGTATCTATAAGTAAACCTTTAAAAGCAAATCCACATGCCAAGAGTTTTTGCATATCAAAATTTATATTGTGACCTATAATTGTTGTCTCAGAATCATTATATTTTTGTAAAAATTTAAATATCTCACTATCAATAAGAGTAGGTTTATCTTTTATCATCTCATTTGTAATATGATTAATACTTGAAGCTTTTGGGGATATTTTTTTACCCTCATTTACTAACTCATATTTTGAAATAATAAAATCTTCATCAACAGCTATCAATCCAAGGGAACATATCTTATCAGTTATTTCTAAGCCTGTTGTCTCAGTATCTAAAAATATCAACATTTTACAACCCTTACTTGTTTACATCTACCTGAAAGTAAAATAAAAGATATATACCCAGCTATTAAAACAAAAGTAAATAAAAAGTATATATCAAACCACTCAAACACACCACTACAAGAGGTAAACAGGTATGTAAAAATAAGAGATAAAATCATTTGAGCCCCAACTAACCAGACGATAAGCATAAACCATTTTCTCCAAATTTTCACTAAATCACCATAGCCAAGCTCATCAACTATTTCCTTATTTTCGCATTCCAAAAGCTGCATCTTATATCCATTTATACAAATATTAAAAATATACTTTAAACTTCTAAAAAGAGCTAACAAAAGTGTTAAACTAAAAGTGATTGGAAACCAAAATTTAAAAACTTGAAAAAGAGCTTTTAAAATCTCTTCAGTAAATGATGGCATACCTTGAAAAATGTATAAGGAAAGTGTTATTAAAAAAGATACTCCACATGCCATAAGAATACTACATATTGCAACTCTTAAAGACCATCTAAGCCATAAAAAAAAGTAAAATTTTGACATCTATTTTTTAAAATCCCCTAGCATATTATGATAATGCTCTAATGTCATAAAACTTTTCTCAAATCTATAACGGATGATAAATTCAATAACTCTGTTTTTAAGTTCAATATCAACATTTTCAACTCTACCAAAATAAGCTAAAGAGATATTTTTAGATTTAACCACAGCTTTTTTATCATAACTAATAGCTAAAATTTGAAGATATTTTCCCTCTTTAATCTCACCAAGAGTTTCTTGAACTAAGGATGCTCCAGAGAGATTAATCGCTTTAAATTCAAAAAGACTAGAAAATTCCTCAACTTTTTTTTCTAAATTTAGCTCTAAATATAACTCTTTTAAAATTTTTAAATTCTCTTTTCTAGCTAATTCATAACTAGAAATTTTATTTGTTAAGTTTTTTAATCTATCAAGTGCTGAACTCATAAATACCTCCTATTTTCTTTCATATAAAAGTATATCAAAAAAAGAATAATTTAAATAGACTATATTTTAAACTTATAGTATAATTACATACTTAATTACAATAAAAGAGAACAATGGATTATTTACAAATAAAGGGTGTTAAATCCCTAAACGGAACTATAGAAATTTCTGGTGCAAAAAATGCATCTTTACCATTGATTGCTATGACAATACTTGCTAAAAGTAGTGTTCATATTAAAAACTTACCTGATGTTGTTGATATTAAAACACTACTAAAACTTCTTACAAATCTTGGTGCATCTTGTGATTTTCATGATGATAAAGTTGTTGTAGATACTTCAACTATCACTGAAACAAAAGCAACTTATGACATCGTTAAAACTATGAGAGCTTCTATCCTTGTTCTTGGTCCTATTTTAGCTAGATTTGGACATTGTGAAGTTTCTCTTCCTGGTGGCTGTGCGATAGGTCAGCGTCCTATTGATTTACACCTAAAAGCATTAGAACAAATGGGTGCAAATATAAACATAAAATCTGGTTACATCGAAGCAACTGCTCCTAATGGTTTAAAGGGTTGTAACATCAACTTTGATAAAATCACAGTAACAGGAACAGCAAATATCGTTATGGCAGCAGCCTTGGCATGTGGGAAAACAACCATAACAAATGCAGCAAGAGAACCTGAAGTGGTACAGATGTGTGAGATACTAAATGCAAATGGTGTTAAAATTGAAGGTATCGGTACAGCTATTTTAACAGTTCATGGAACTGATGGAAAATGTATAGATATTAAAGAATTTTCAGTTATTCCAGATAGAATCGAAGCGGGAACTTATCTTTGTGCAGGAGCAATCACTCACTCAGAATTAACGCTATCAAATGTTGAACCAAAACATCTTGTAGCAGTTTTAGCCAAACTTGAAGAGATGGGAAGCAGTTTTACAATTACAGAAGATACTATCACTATCCACCCATCACAAAATATAAAACCAGTAAAAATTGTAACTCAAGAGTATCCTGCTTTTCCAACAGATATGCAAGCTCAGTTTTTAGCACTTGCAACTCAAGCTGATGGTGTATCTATTATAGAAGAGAGACTTTTTGAAAATCGTTTTATGCATGTTAGTGAACTACAAAGAATGGGTGCTGACATTACACTAAACGGAAATATTGCAACGGTTAGTGGTAAAAATACTTTAAGTGGAACTGATGTTATGGCAACTGATTTAAGAGCCTCAAGTGCTTTAGTTTTAGCAGCCCTAGTTGCTGATGGCGAAACTGATATACATCGTATCTACCATCTTGATCGTGGTTATGATAACCTAGAAGGTAAACTAAAAAATGTTGGAGCTAAAATACAACGACTCAAAGAGTAGCTTATTACTCTTCAAAAATTATCATCTCGTAGATACTTTTTTTAGTTACCATTGCCTTATCTGGTGAAACAGCATAAGCATTTTGAGATTTAGAAACTTCATATCTAAGTTCTGAAATCTCTTTTTCCATCCCATCAACATTCTCTTTTAACCTAAGAATAATATCAACACCTGCAAGATTTACACCAAGTTCACGAGTAAGTCTTAAAATCAATTTAATTCTATCTATATCTCTTTGAGAATAAAGTCTAATTCGTCCATTTGTTCTTGATGGACAAATAAGATTTTCTCTCTCATATTGTCTTAGTGTTTGTGGGTGAATCTCAAGAATTTTTGCAACGATACTTATTAAATATACTGGCTCATCATACTTGTGTATCATCAGTTATTCCTTTGGAAGTTTCTCTTTCATCATCTCTACTAAATCTTCATCTAGCTCATCAATTTTTGGTAAAACAATATTTGCTTTTAAGTACAAGTCACCACGAACCTTAGTTTTCCGGTTCATCGCACCCATCTCTTTTACGCGAAATCTTTGTCCATTTTTAGTGTTTTGAGGCACTTTTAATTTTATCTCTTTTTCTAAAGTTTGAATTGCAATTTTTTCACCAAAAAGTGCTGCTGATAATGGAACATTAAAACTTTTAACTAAGTCATCATCTTCTCTAACATAATCAGGATTTGGAGCAACTGTGATTTTTAAAAACAGATCCCCTGCTCTACCACCTTGAGCATGTCCTTTACCTTTAACACGCATTTTCTCACCACTCTTAACACCAGCAGGAATTTTGATATCAAATCTTTCACCACTAACTGAAACTGAATGAGAACCACCTAAAATAGATACACTAAAAGGGATAGTTACATTTGTTTGAATATCAAGATTTGGAGCTTGTTGTTGCCCTGAAAAACCTCCACCAAAGGGAGAACCTCCACCTCCAAAGCTAGCACCACCAAATGGATTTGAACCTCCACCAAAACCTCCTCCAGCACCACCAGAGAACATCTGACGAAGAATATCATCTAAATCTGCCGAGCCTTGACTACCATGTGAACGGGAAAAATCACTAAAATTTTGCCCACCAAACATATTATCACCCATCTGGTCATACTGTTGCTTTTTCTCTTTATTGCTTAATATTTCATAAGCTGAATTTATCTCTTTAAATTTATCTTCTGCACCAGCATCTTTATTTACATCTGGGTGATACTGACGAGCAAGTTTTCTATATGCTTTTTTAATCTCTACTTCACTAGCACCTTCACTAACTTCAAGTGTTTTATATAACGATTTTGCCATTTTTTTTCCTAAAATATTTATAATAGTTTACTAATTAAGTGGGATTATATCATAAAGGTTGAGTGGATGTCAATCAAGTTGTCATTCCGAAACAACAAACATATAAAATTAGCTCGTCAATAATCTTTCTATATTCATTTTAAGGAGAAATTGAAAGATGCTTTAAATTTAATATAATTTTAGGAGCCAATGCTTTCAGCAATCTAAATAAATTTAGATTATTTTTTTATATTATTTAACTTCCTTCCTTCTCTGAAATATCATAATGAGTGTTAATTGTAGTTTTTAAGTCCAGTCTATATATAATAATATTGAATAACTAGTTATAGATACAAGGCTAATAATGAATTTAAAAATAAATGATACAAATTTAACTACCATAAAAGAAAGTTTTTTAGAGATAGCTGAGCAAATATTAAATTATTATATTTTAAATGTAAATGGTAATCAATACCGTATAAAAAATATTGAATTTTATTATTACAATGAAAATAAACATCCGGATCAAAATTCTCATTCTTTAAAATATAAAAGAGCAAAAGAAAGACAAATTTTAAATGCACAATGGTATTTACATAAAATTAGTATCAACAAAAAATATAATTACAAAAGTCTTGATTATACTTTTGGAGACAGTATAAATTATGGTGGAATTTTAATTAAGGAAGTTGTTAAATTAAATTATAATACAAAAATAAATTTTTCTCAATCAAAATTTATTGATGAATTAATAGATAAACTACAACCAAAAACAAAAGAAGATTTTTTAGAGATGATAGAAAATAAAAATAAAATTAATTTTATCTATAAAGAAAATATTCCAAAATATAATATTTTAAGATGGACAAGAAAAGGCTTAACAAATAATGATAAGTTTAAAAATATGGAATATGCATTTAAAATAGAAGATTTATAACAAAACACAGGAAAATAAATAAACTACATTTTATATCCCTATAACTATACAAACAGTAAAATGTCATCAATAATATACTCAAGGTAATTTAATGGAATTTTTATTTAACACAAATGTTCAGTTTTTTATACTAGCTTATCTTGTTGGTGGTATCCCTTTTGGTTTACTTCTGGCTAAACAGTTTGCTGGTGTAGATATTAAAAAGAGTGGTAGTGGTAGTATTGGGGCTACTAATGTTTTAAGAGTTGTAAAAGAGACTAATCCTGATTTAGCTAAGAAACTTGGAGCTGCTACTTTGGCTCTTGATGCTTTTAAGGGTATTTTTGTTTTAACTATCGCTTACTTTATTGGTTTAAGTGAGGCTACACTTTGGGGTATTGCAGTTTTATCTGTTGTTGGTCATTGTTTTTCACCTTATCTTAACTTTGAAGGTGGAAAAGGGATTGCAACTGGTATGGGAGTTATGATGTTTATGCTTCCTTATGAAACTATTATCGCTCTTGTAGTTTGGGCTGTTGGTGCAAAAACTATAAAAATATCTTCAGTATCTTCACTTACTGGTGTAGCTGCACTTTTAATCTCTAGTTTTTATATCCACCCAGATATGGCTCATGCTCCCGTTGTATTTATAGTTTTCATACTTTACTACAAACATATTCCAAATATTATCCGTTTAGTTAATGGTGAAGAGAAACGAGTAGTTTAGTGACTATCTATATAGAAGATTTAAAATTCCAGTGTATTATTGGGATTTTAGATTTTGAGAGAGTTACACCTCAAGATGTAATCATAAATCTTATTATCGACTATCACTATAAAGATAAATTTATCAATTATGCCCAAGTAAGAAATTTATTAAAATCACTAATGATAGAAAACAAATTTCTTCTAATTGAAGATGCTTTAAACTATTTAAGTAAAGAACTAAAAAAAGAATTTTTAATTATTAACACTCTAAATTTAAAAATAACAAAACCCTCTATACTCCCCGACTGTAAGGTTAGTGTGGCGAATTCCTACTCATTCAATTCTTAATTAAAAGTTAAAGTTTTTTTAAAGAAAATTGAAAAAAACTTTAAAGTAAGCTAAAATTATGATACAATTCCATCAAAATAAATAAGACATATAGGAACATATTAATGCGCATTCTTATCATTGAAGATGAAGTAACATTAAACAAAATGCTTGCAGAGGGACTTAAAGAATACGGTTACCAAAGCGATGTAGTAGAAACTCTTAAAGATGGAGAGTATTACCTTGATATTCGTAATTACGATTTAGTACTTATGGATTGGATGCTTCCAGATGGAAACTCTATTGATATTATTGGTGATATTAAATCAAATACTCCAAAAACTGTTGTAGTTGTAATCTCTGCTAGAGATGATAACGAAAGTGAAATCGAAGCTTTAAGAAGTGGTGCTGATGATTATATTAGAAAACCATTTGATTTTGATGTTTTAATAGCTAGAATTGAAGCTCGTCTTCGTTTTGGTGGTAGTAACATTATCGAAATTGAAGATTTAACAATCAACCCTGAAGAGGAAAAAATTACTTACAAAGAAACTGATATAGAATTAAAAGGTAAACCTTTTGAAGTTCTTACTCACTTAGCTCGTCATAGAGATCAAATCGTTTCTAAAGAACAACTTCTTGACGCAATCTGGGAAGAACCAGAATTAGTTACTCCAAATGTAATTGAGGTTGCTATCAACCAAATTAGACAAAAAATGGATAAACCATTAAGTATTACAACTATTGAAACTGTTCGTCGTCGTGGATATAGATTTTGTTTTCCAAAAGAACTTGACTAAGGTATCTTAAAGATACTTTAGTTAGTTGCTTAGTTATTTATTTAACTAGCTTCTTCACTAACATCTTTCAAAGTTGTATTACAAAACATATTCAACATTGATTCTTTTGGTTCTCTCCACTCATCATGTAAAGCACATTTTTTATTTTCATTACAAAGACCTATTCCAAGTACACAAGTAGTGTCATGAAGAGAGTCATCTACAGCTTTAACTAAATCTATCATTTTAATATTTACTGATTTTTTTGCGATACTATAACCACCTTCTCTACCTCTAGTAGAAGTTATTATATTAGCTTCTACTAACTTACTCATAATTTTAGTAAGGTACTTATATGGTATAGATAATTTTTCAGAAATCTCTTTAGCATGGAATATCTTTATATCAGAATTTTGAGAAATAAAAATCATAACCCTAATAGCATATTGAGATGTAGTACTTAATTTCATAAAAATCCTATTTTTTATACTGGTAAATAATAAGCAACAGCAATTAATGATATAACAATTCCTAGCCATATTGTTGGAATAACTCTGTATTTTAATTCTACTTCATTTAATCCCATAAAATAATCTATAACCAACTGACCTTTAAGAAAAGTGGTAAACAATAATATACCAACTCCTATCAATGAAACAAGTTTTAACCATCCAAGTAAAAAGGCAAAAATGGTAAATCCTACTAATGCTATCCATATTCTAGTAATTACATCCATCATCTTACCTTATTATATATATTAATGGAAAAAGAACTATCCAAAGTAAATCTACCATATGCCAATATGAAGCACCACTCTCTAGCCCCACATGATCAGCTGGTGTATAACCACCAATCTTTGTTTTTTGATATAAATTAAATAAAACAATAGTACCAAGTAAAACATGACAAAAATGAAATGCTGTAGAAAGAAAATAAAACATAAAAAAAGTATTTGTACTTAAATTAATACCCTCTGCATATTTACCAGTAAATTCAATCATTTTTATTACTAAAAACATTCCACCTAGACCTATTGAGCCTAAAAGCCATAAAGCAGCTTTTCTACTAGCCTCTTCTTTGTCCGCTCCCATAGATTTTATAGTATGAACTGCTTTAACCACAAAATAACTACTAGTAATTAATATAAGAGTATTAATAAAGCCCATTCGTTGATCTAAAAGAAGCTGAGAAGCATTAAATAACTCTATATCACCTCTTCTTGAAAAAGCGTATCCTAAAAACAACCCAGAGAATGTTATCAGTTCCACATAAATTATAATCCAAACGGCAAAATCGCCAGGAGGATATTGATTTTTTAAAGTTTTCATAAACGGATAGTATAATAATTATATTTAATTACTACTTTAATATAGAATTAAAATTAAATTAAGTATTATTTCAATAACTATTATTCTAATAATAGAATTTCAAAAAGGATTATCTATGACTGAGCGTATAACGAAAAGTATGGCAAAGAATATTTATTATGGTGGTGGGACATTCGCCCTATTAATATTTATTGCCTTAACTTTTGATACTGTACATCAAATACCAGAACGATCAAATGAAGTAAACATGACTGAAAATGTTGTTCATGGTAAAAAACTTTGGGAAAAATACAACTGTGTTGGTTGCCATACAATTGTTGGAGAGGGGGCATACTATGCACCTGAACTTATGAATGTATTCCAAAGAAGGGGAGCATCTGATGAGTCAGCATTTAAAGCATACATGCAAGGCTGGATGGCTGCACAACCATTAGACACACCAAACAGAAGAAAGATGCCACAATTTAATTTAAGTAATGAAGAAGTAGATAACCTTTCTGATTTCTTAATTTGGACATCTAAAATAGATGCCAATGAATGGCCACCTACAATTGAAGGATAGGAGATATTATGAAATATAGTTCACAAGCGGTAGCAAAACCGTATTTTATTTTTGCATTAATTCTTCTTGCTGGAGAAATTTTATTTGGTTTGCTTATGGCAATCCAATATTTGTATGGTGATTTTTTATTCCCATTAGTTCCATTTAATGTTTTAAGAATGGTTCACACAAACTTATTGATTGTATTACTTTTAAATGGATTTATGGGTGCAACATACTATTTAATCCCTGAAGAAGCTGAAAGAGAACTTTGGAGTCCTAAATTAGCAATAATTACATTCTGGGTATTTGCAGCAGCTGGTGTTGCTACAATTTTAGGTTACTTATTTGTTCCTTATGCAACATTGACAGAACTTACTTTTAATAATCTTTTACCTACTATGGGTAGAGAATTTTTAGAACAACCATTACCTACAAAAGTTGGTATCGTTCTTGTTGTTGTGTCTTATGTATTCAATACAATAATGACTGTACTATTAGGTAGAAGAACTGTTATTACAACTGTATTAATTACAGGTCTATTAGGTTTAGCTGTTTTCTTTTTATTCGCATTTTATGTTCCTGAAAACCTTATCATGGATAAATTTTTCTGGTGGTTTACAGTTCACCTTTGGGTTGAAGCTACTTGGGAACTTATTATGGGTGCAATCTTAGCTTTCGTACTTATCAAAACTACTGGTGTTGATAGAGAGCATATTGATAAATGGTTATACCTAATCATCGCTATGACTATGGTATCTGGTATCCTTGGAACTGGTCACCACTTTTTCTTTATGGGTGCTCCTGAGTATTGGTTATGGATTGGGTCTATCTCATCTGCAGTTGAGCCTTTACCGTTCTTCTTAATGATTCTTTTTGCATTCACTATGGCAAGAGATAGAAAAATACAACATGAAAATGAAATAGCTCTTACATGGGCGAAAGGTACTGCTGTGATAGCTTTCATTGGAGCTGGAGTTTGGGGATTCTTCCATACATTAGCACCTGTTAATATGTTTACTCATGGTACTCAATTAACTGCTGCACACGGTCACTTATCTTTTTATGGTGCATATATCATGATTATGTTTACTATGATTTCTTATGCTATGCCAATTATGAGAGGAAGACCTCATGGTAACTCTAAACCGGCACAAAAAAGAGAATTAACTTCATTCTGGATGATGAACATTGGTATGATAGGTCTTACATTAGCTCTAAGTGCTGCTGGTATTGTTCAGATTTTAGATCAAAGAGTTGGTACTGATCTTATAGGCTTTATGGAATCACAAGAATCAATTGCGGGTATCTATACTATTCGTGCTGCATTTGGTGTTCTTGTTCTTGCAGGACTATTGACTTACTTCTCTAGTTTCTTTATGAAAGAAGAGAATGCTTAAGTATTTCTTAGAATTTGAGGAGACTATTGGTAAAGTTTGGGATAAATTCCTAAACAGAAAAGTAAACAAATTTCACGAAAGTGAAAGAGTTTACTTTTCAGATATTAGTAAATCCTTAAACATTTTTCATCACCTAATGGGTGGTGAAAAGGGTAAAGAATTACAAGTAACAGATAAAAGATATGTTGAAACTTCAAGAACTTTATTACAAAAAATATCATTTTTAGGTAAAGAGTTTTTTCTTACATGGCAAGATAAAGAATCTATCTATCTACCAGCATCATTCGCATATTTCCCAACAAAAGAAGAAAATGAGATGTTATACTATTGGCTTATTGCAATGGCAGCAAGAGTAGATATAACTAGCGACAATCTTATCTCCCAAAACAGTGAAGCAAGTTCATTCTTAATAGATAGATATAAGGGTTTTAAAACATTTCACAAAAATTCAACAAATTACTTAACTGAACAATTTGAACAGTTGTCATTTATTAACTCTTTAGATGAAAAAAACAATGAAGACTTAATAAATGATTACCCAAATCCAATGTGGATATATCCACCTGTTATAGGTACAAGTAAAACAAATAGTACAGAAGAAGAGGAAGAAGACCCGACAAGAGAAGATGATGAAAAAACTGATACTCTTGATATGAAAAAGAAAACAAATGAGTTGGATGACAACCGTGAAACTGATGGTTTTTTAGCTTTCTTACCTGAATCTTTAATGAGTATTTTTGAACAAGTAAATGTTGATAGAATGGAAGATGATAGTTTTGATGAAGATGCTTTATATCATGCAGAAGATTTAGATGAAATAACACTAGGTAAAAAACAAGCTAATCTATCTTCTCGTATAAAAATGGATTTAGACCTTGTACCTGATATGACAGAAATCTATCCTTTAGGTAAAGGGCATTTCATAGATGAATGGGATTACAGAAAAAAAGATTATCTCATAAATTATGTACGAATAAAACCACAGATAACTCTAAATGTTACTCCTATAAAATTACCACAAAGATTAAAAAGTACAGTTAGAAAAATTCAAGGAGAGTTAGATTTACTTGAACTTGATAGAATTAAAAATGACAATCTACCTTATGGTGATGAGATTAATATGGATACATGGATAGAATATCTTGGTCATCAAAATAAATCTATGCATCATCAAAAATTCTATACAACTTATGAGAAAAAAACCAGAGATATGGCTACTCTTATTTTAGCAGATGTTTCACTCTCAACAGAGGGTGGAATTACCCAAGATGTACGAATAATAGATGTTATAAAAGATGGACTAATAGTATTTAGTGAAGCGATGGAAAAACTAGAAGATAAATTTGCTATCTATTCTTTTTCATCTTTACAAAACAAAAAAGTTTATTTTAATATTATTAAAAACTTTAAAGATAAATATGATGATTTAATTCGTGGTAGAATTGATGCTATGCAACCATATTATTACACAAGACTAGGTGCAGCCATACGAGAATCTACAAAGATTTTAGATAAACAACAAAGTGCCAACAAGTTATTGTTAATAATTAGTGATGGTAAACCAAATGATGAAGATAGATATGATGGTAGATATGGTATAGAAGATACAAAAAAAGCTATCGAAGAGGTAAGAAAAAAAGGTATAACACCATTTTGTATAACTGTTGATGTAGAAGCAAAAGAGTATCTAGGGTATCTTTTTGGAAGAAATGGATATGCAGTGGTTAGAGATGGTCAGAAACTACCAAAAGTAATACCAGAAGTTTATATAAATTTAACAAAGTAGTCACAAAGGAAAAAAATGTCACAAACTTATTATTTAGCACAATCAAATGAAGTGGAACTTTTTGAAGCATCTGCAAGTATGAATTTACCAGTTCTTATAAAAGGACCAACAGGTTGTGGTAAAACTAGATTTATAGAATATATGGGTGAAAAACTAGGTCGTAAAGTATATACTGTAGTATGTCATGATGACTTAAGTGCAGCAGACTTACTTGGTCGTCACCTTATAGATGAAAATGGAACATATTGGCAAGATGGACCTCTAACTAAAGCTGTAAGAGAGGGTGGTATATGTTATCTTGATGAGATAATTGAAGCTAGAAAAGATACTACAGTTATACTTCACTCACTTGCAGATTATCGTAGAGTTTTACCAATAGATAGAACAGGTGAAGTGATAGAGGCTCATCCAGACTTTATGCTTGTAGTATCATACAATCCAGGTTATCAAAATGTTTTAAAAGGGATGAAACCAAGTACAAAACAAAGATTTATCTCTTTAGAATTTAATTATCCAAAACCTGATGTAGAACAACAAGTTGTAATTAAAGAGAGTAGCGTAGATGAAGA
>JAGGWE010000228.1 GCA_021157665.1 Sulfurimonas sp. | reverse complement strand
GATAGAAACTTTTTTCAAACTAAACTAAAATATGAAGTACCTCTTTTTACTGGTTTTCAAATCACAAGTTATGAAAATATCATGCACTCTATGGTAAAAATGAAAACCTTAGAAAAAGAGCAAATTATAAATGAAAAAGTTTATCAAATAAGAAAAAGTTTTTTTGATATGGCTTTACTTAAAAATTCTCAAAATAATCTACAAACAATTTATGACAATATTGAAACCTTAGAAAATACAACAAAAAGTATGTTAGAGGTTGGTTATGCAAAAAAAGTTGACCTTTTAGAAGTTTTAGCAAAAAAAGGGAATGTAAAAAGATTACTTAATCAAATAGACTCAAATAAACAACTTCTTTATCATTACATCAGTTTTTTACTAAATCAAAAAGTTTTAAATATAAACCCACCATCATATGATGTTCCTATGCCTACACTAAACAATCAAGAGATATTAGATAACAACCTTGATATACAAAGAGCAACAACAGGTTTAATCGTAAGAAAAAACATGATTGATGTATCTAAATCATCTTACTACCCTATGGTTGGTGCTTTTGCTGAGATAGCAACGGCTGATGATACATTTTTAGGTGATGCCAGTGACCATAAGGCATATACGGTAGGTGCAAGACTTTCATGGAACTTATTTAATGGTGGTATAGATAGTGCCAATCTTGAAAAAGCAAAATTAGAACACCTTAAAACACAAACTCAAGTTCAGCTTGCAAAAAAAGGTATAGAACTTAAAATTGCTAAGATTAGAACAGAGATTGCATTTTTTGATTCAGATATTACATCTTTAGAAAAAGAGTTAACTCTTGCAGATGAAATTTACAAAAATTATGAGGGTAGATATATAGAAAAACTATCTTCAATGAGTGATGTAATCATCAAACAATCAGAACAAATTCAAAAAATACTAGAGTTACAAATGGTACACAACAAACGAAATGAAAGAATTTTCGCACTAGAAAAATTAGCAAATGGAGAACAAAAATAATGATAAAAAAGATTTTAATAGTACTATTACTTGGTGCTTCACTAATAGCAGAGACTTTAACACTCTCAGGAAGTGTTATCTCAGATAATCAAAAGATGATAACAAGCCGTTTTATGGGCTTTGTTACAGAAGTAAAAGTATCTGAGGGTGAACGCGTTAAAAAAGGGCAACTTCTTTATACGATTGATTCTAAAGAGATAGACTCTGCTCTTATACAAGTTAGACTTGGAATTTCACAAGCCAAACTTTCTCTTCAAATGTACCAAAACCAATACACAAATGTAAAACTAAACCTTGAAAGACATAAAAGACTTTTAGCAAAAGATATGGTTTCAAAGTTTGAAGTTGAGAACCTTCAACTTGCAGAACTAAACCTTGCAAACATGATAGATATTGCAAAAAAACAAGTTATTCAAGCTGAAGCTCAACTAGCAGAAGTTAAAAACCAATACAAATACTTAAATATAAAAGCACCAAACAGTGGTGTTATCGTAGCTAAAAATATTAAAGTTGGAGAGATGGCAATGCCTGGTATGCCAGCTATTGTTTTATCTGATTTAAGTGACTTAAAAATTTCTGCTGAGATTGCAGAAAGTAATTTATCTCTTATTAAACATGGTAAAAAAGTTACGATAAATATTCCATCACTTCAAATTAAAAGTATAGGTACGGTTAGTGCGATTATTCCAAATTCTAATCCAATGACACACTCTTTTAAAATCAAAATATCATTTAAAAATACAAATAAGTCAGTATATCCAGGTATGTATGCGACAGTAGATATAAACTAAGGTAGAAATATATGAATCATACAAAACCATATGAACCAAAAGATATTGCAGGAAAGTTAGCAAAAGCATTTTTAAGAAATCCTCTAACGATTGTTCTTGGTGTTTTTTTAATTGCTATTGGCTATTTATCTCTAATTATTATGCCTAGAGAGGAAAATCCTCAGATGGTTGTAAGTGGCTCAACTATAATAGTTGCCCTACCTGGAGCGAATGCTGCTCAAATTGAAAAAGTTATTGTTAGACCACTAGAGAGAAAACTAAAAGAGGTAAAAGGTATTGAACATATATACGGTATGGCTCTTGATAATGTAGCTATCGTTAATGCAGCTTTTTATATTGGTGAGGAAAAAGCAGATTCAAATCTAAAGATTTATGACAAGATTATGCAAAACTCCGATATGTTTCCAAAAGGAGCAATGAATCCTATTATTAAACCACTAGATATTGATATTGACATACCTATAGTATCAGTAGCTTTTTATTCTAATAATGAAAAAATCAATAAAACAGAATTATATGATGCTGTAAAAAATATTCAACATCATATAAATGGTTTGGAAAATGTTGCTGTTACCAAAGTTAAAGGTGGAAATAAAACTCAATTTAATATAGAAGTTGATTTAAATAAATTATCTGGATACAACCTATCAATGGGTCAAATAATGAAAGCAGTTCAATCATTATCATACAATGTTCCAGCTACTAAAAACTCAACAAAAAATAATGAAATAATTATGCTTGGTATTAAAAATGCAATAGAAACTGAAAAAGATATAGCTAATATTATTATAGCTCAATATATGGGTTCACCTATATATTTACACCAAATTGCAAAAGTAAAAAAATCATATGATATTCAAAATTTCAAATCAGCTTTAGTAAGTATAAAAAATGACAAAGGTAATTTTTCAAAACTTCAAGATCAGGTAACATTAACAGTATCAAAACTCCAAGGTACAAATGCTGTTCTTATTGCAGAAGCTGTTAAAGAAGAACTCCAAACATATAAAGAATACTTAGCACAAAATGGTATCAACTATGTAATAACTAGAAATGATGGAGAAAGAGCAAACGAAGCTGTAAATGAACTTGTTTTTCACCTTCTTTTATCAATAGTAATTATTGCTATTGTATTAGCACTAGTTTTAGGTTGGAGAGAATCTCTTATCGTTACTTTTACAGTTCCAGCTATTTTTGCTATAACACTTTTTATAGCTTATTTAACAGGTCAAACAATTAACCGTATCACACTATTTGCCTTTTTACTATCACTTGGACTACTTGTTGATGCAGCTATTATTGTTATTGAAAATATTCATAGACATTATCACTCTGCAGAATCAGCACACGAATCTGCTGATGATTTAATGATTAGAGCAACTGATGAGATTGGACCACCAACAAATATCGCAACCTTAGCTATTATTATGACAATGGTACCAATGGCTTTTGTGGGACAAATGATGGGTCAATTTATGAAACCAATACCTGCGAATGTTCCAGTATCACTTATAGCTTCACTTTTTGTAGCATATATATTTACACCATACCTAGCAGTTAGAATGCTTAAAAAACCAGATCACTCCAAAAAAGGAGATCATTAATGTTACAAAAATTTGAAAATATTGTTTTAAACTCGATTCAAAGCCCAACAAAAAGAAGACTTATCTTGATGGGTACTCTTCTTGCCTTTATACTTTCAATTATGATGATAGCACCAACTAAAATGGTTCTAGCAAAGATGCTTCCAGGTAAAAATAATGATACATTTACTATCTATACAACATTAGCCAATGGAAGTTCAATTTCTCAAACAAAACAAGTAACAGATTGTGTAGTTGGTTTTGTTCAAAAAGAGGAAGAAGTATTAGATATTGAAGTATTTTTAGGAACTGGTTCTCCTCTTGATTTTGCTGGACTTATTAAAGGTTCACATTTTAAAAATTCTGAAAATGTTGCTGAAATAGTTTTAAATTTAACAAAAAAACATAATAGAGTTGAACCATCTTTTATGATGGTTCAAAGAATGAGAAAACCAATTCAGGAAAACTGTGAAGCAATCTTCAAAGATACTTCTATATCTTTCGTTGAACCACCAGCAGGACCCCCCGTAATGGCAGCAATCGTTGCAGAGATATATGGAGATAATGCTGATGGTATTAGATATTTAGCAAATAGAGTTGAAAATGTATTTAAAAATACTGACGGTCTTGTAGATATTGATACAATGGTTGATGAAATTTACGATACATATGAGATACATGTTAATAGTACAAAAGTAGCCCGTTCAGGGGTTGATATAAAACAATTAAACAATATTTTATATCTAGCCTTTGAAGGGATGGAAATATCTGTTAAAAATTCAGACAAATATAATGAACAAATTCCAATCTATTTATCATTAAGTAAAGAGTCTAAAAAGTTTTCATCAAAAGATATTAATGCAATAAAAGTAAAACTAGCCTCTTTAAAACTTATGAATCAAATGGGTATGCTGATACCTATAACAGAGTTAGTAACTATAAATCATAAAGATTCAAATCCTATGATTATGAGTAAAAACTTACACCAAATGACAAATGTTATGGCTGAAACAGATATGGTTTCTCAAGTATATCCACTAATGGAAGCAAGAGATACTATACTAGATACATTCACAGATAAATATGAGATAGAAAAAATAGGACTTTTTAATTTAAAATTAACAGATAAAGAAACACTAAAAGTTTATAAATTACTATGGGATGGAGAGATGGAAGTTACTCTTGATACTTTTGTTGATCTTGGAGCTGCCTTTATCTCTGCACTTATTCTTATATTTTTACTAATGGTAATCTATTATAAAAGTTATACTTTAAGTGGAATTATTTTACTTGGTTCTTTTCTTTCAATCATAGGTGTAATTGTAGGTCACTGGGTTATGGATGTATTCACTGCAGATACTTTCTTTTTAACAGCAACATCTCTCATAGGATTTATTGCACTAATTGGAATTAGTTCAAGAAATTCTCTTTTACTGATAGACTTTACAAAATCTCTTATGCATGAAAAAGGTCTGCACAAAGCAGAAGCAATTGCTTTTGCAACAGCAACTCGTGCTAAACCAATCATGTTAACTGCAGCAGCGATTATCCTTGCTTCAACACTTCTTGCTGGAGATGCAGTATTTGGTGGGCTTGGTGTTGCACTAATCTTTGGAACAATTGCAGCTGTTATAGCTTCACTGTTTGTTGTACCAGTACTTTTATTTATATCAGACTTAGAAAAACATTTCCATTTTCATGAGAAAAAAGCTGTTTCTATCAACGATCCTCTATAATTTAAATATCTTAAAAATTAGATTCTGAATTTAACTCAGAATCTAATTTACATATCAACAAACAAGGAAGGAAACAAATGACTAAAAAGCTAATTATACTAACCATATTAATTATAAATATATATGCAAATACATCCCAAGAACAGCAATTTCTTGAAAAAATTGCAAATGAAAAAAATTTAAATTTATTAAACAGTGGACACATATTAAACAATGAACTAAAAATACAAAAAGTAGTAGCAAAAGAAAATTATACTTTAGATATTAAATATAAGGTATATTTTAATAATTTAGATTTAACAGATCAATTTAAAGAGGCAAATTTAAT
>JAGGWE010000236.1 GCA_021157665.1 Sulfurimonas sp. | reverse complement strand
TTACTAGAGTTTGCAACTTCTAATAATAAGATAGTTGCTTCAAATATTTTAATACAAAAAGCAAAAAAGAGTGAAGTAGAATCTTCACAAAGTGCCTATTATCCAACCATAGATGCAGGAGCTTTTTATAAAAGAGATGATGATGCTTCTCCTTTTCAAGCTGGAGATACATATAGCGCTTATGCAAAAGTTGGAGTTGATATATATGATGGTGGAAGAAAATCTAATACTATCAAGCAAAACAAAGCTTTTCTTAAATCATCAAAATACAGCTCATTAGCTTATAAAAAAAATTTACAATTACAAATCACCCAAGACTTTTATAATATAAAAAGTGCAAAGTCAACACTTGATGCACTACAAGAGACAGATAAGCAGCTTTTTGCTAATCTTGAGAGAATAAAAAAGTTTTATGCTGTTGGTTCTGCTACGAATGATGATGTTGAGCGATTAAAAGCTGCTTATAGTAACAATACTTACAAAATAAGTTCTACGAAATATCAGATAATATCTTTAAAAAAACTTCTTGGCATTAAAGTTGGCAAAAAGATTGATACTTTAGATGACTCATCCATAAAAATTCCACAAGAGATTCAAAAAGAGTTGAGTGATTCTATCTTGTCACTCCAAGCAAATGCATCATCACTTGCATTTACTGCAGATAGTTTAAATGCTATATATTATCCACAATTACGAATGGAAGATACTTATAGTGTATATGATTATGATAGAGAAAATTCTAATGTTACTCCTCTTGATAATCAAAATGTATTGATGCTTACTCTAAATATGAGACTTTTTGATAATGGAACTGTTTCAAAACAAAAAGAAGCGATTCTTATTCAAAAAGAGGCTCTTAGTAAAGAGATAGAGCAACTAAAAGATGAACAAAATATAAATGTCGAACTTTCACTTTTAAAAATAGAGACGGTAAAAGCTCAAATACAAAGTGCTAAAAGTTCACTAACATCTTCTGCATCCGCATTTGAGACTGTTTCAGAAAAATATGAAGCAGGTCTTGTTGATTATGTAACATATCTTGACGCTTTAAGTATAAAAACAGTTGCCAAAGCTCAATATGAAACAGCATTAAATGATCTGCAAATAGCTTATGCCTCTTATTATTACAATACAAATAAAAATATTAAGGATTTTATCAAATGAGAAAAACAAAATTAATTAGTTCACTTTTAGCTGCAACTTTAATGCTTGGAGCAACAACTGTTTTTGCAGGTGGACCACCTGCTGGCGCACATAAGATGCCAACACCAAAAGCAGATATTTATGTAGTCCCTAAACCTACAGTTCTGCCTATTACTTTAAAGTATCCAGCAACGGTTAAAGCATATAAAAAAGTGCAAGTTGTTGCTCGTGCATTGGGAATACTAGAGAAAAAAGATTTTATAGAGGGTCAAGCAGTAAATAAAGGTGATACTCTATACGAAATAGAAGACGAACTTTATAAAGCAAGAGCTGAAGCTGCAAAAGCATCTTTAGAGATGAGCAGTGCTAGTTTAAATAATGCTACAAGAAATTGGAACAGAATTAAAAAACTTTTTTCTCAAAAAGCAGTATCATCAGAAAAAAGAGACAATGCACTTTCATCTTATGAACAAAGTTTAGCAGCAGTCTCTTTAGCAAAAGCACAACTCAAACAAGCACAAATTGATTTAGGATATACTAAAGTAAAAGCACCTATTAGTGGGATTACTGGCTTAAAACAAGTTGATGTGGGTAATTTAGTTTCTTATGATCCACCAAGTAAGCTAGTAGAGATAACTCAAAAAGAGAAAGTATTTGTTGAATTTTCTGCACCTATGAGTGATTATAAAAAGATTAAAAATCATATTTGGAGCATAAAAGATAACGCACCTATAAAAGTAACGCTTGAAGTTGATGGTAAACTTCTAAAAAAAGAGGGTGTTGTTGATTTTATAGATGTAAATACAAATAACCAAACAGCCATAGTAAAAATGAGAGCTATTTTTGACAACAAAGATGGCTTTTTGATGCACGGACAATTTGTTAGAGTAATCACAAATAATATTGTTCAAAACAATGTGATAACAATACCACAAAAAGCTGTACTTCAAAATCCATTGGGAACTATAGTTTTCATAGAAGATCATGGTCATGTTGGTGTGCGTCCAGTAGTTGTAGGTAATGTAAGTGGAGATAAATTTATAATTGCAGGTGGTCCACTTAAAAGTGGCGACAAAGTGATAATAAACAACTTCTTTAGACTTAAACCAGGTGGCGAAGTAGTTGTAGATAAAACTATAAACAAACAAGGAAAATAGATGTTTTCTAAATTTTTTATAAACAGACCTATCTTTGCTACTGTTATCTCTATTTTGATAATAATAGCAGGATTAGTTTCTATGAAATTACTTCCTATTAAGGAATATCCTGCTGTTGTTCCTCCTCAGATTATGGTTCAAGCTGTATATCCTGGAGCTGATGGACAAACTTTAGCAAAAACAGTTTCTACTACGCTTGAAGAGTCTATAAATGGTGTTACAGATATGACATATATGACTTCAACATCTTCTCCTAGTGGTGTAATGATGCTTAGTGTGTTTTTTGAGATAGGGACAGATGTTAATCAAGCAAAAGTAGATGTAAACAACCGTGTACAACTTGCAATGAGCAAACTCCCTGAAGAAGTGCAAAGACAAGGGATAAAAGTACAAGAGAGATCTCCTGATATGTTAAAAGTTATCGCTTTTACCTCTAAAAATCAAAAACATGACACATTATTTATATCTAACTATTTAAAAGTTAATGTTATGGATGATCTCAAAAGAATTAAAGGTGTTGGTGAAGCTATGATTTTTGGAGAAAAGGATTATAGTATAAGAGTTTGGATAGACCCACAAAAGTTATCTTTCTTTCATCTAACCTCTACTGATATTATGAATGCTATAAGATCTCAAAACAACCAATATGCAGCAGGTAGTATTGGGGCAGAGCCTATAAAAGAGGTTCAACCATTTACTTATAGTGTTACTACTAAAGGTAGATTTAAAACAATAAAAGAGTTTGACAATATCATTATCCGTTCAAACCCAGATGGAAGTACTTTAAGACTTCAAGATGTAGCAAAAGTTGAGTTAGGTGCAAGTGCAAACAATACAAATGCTCAATATAGTAGAGAACCGATGATGCCTCTTGCTATTTTCTTGTCTCCTGGAGCAAATGCCTTAGATGTATCAAAAGCAGTAGATGATACTCTTGAAAGGTTATCTGAAAAGTTTCCTGAAGATTTAGAGTATGCATCCCCTTATGATGCTACTATCTTTGTAAATGAATCAATTCATGAAGTTATTACAACTCTTATAGAAGCTATTGTTTTCGTAACAATTTTAATATATCTATTTTTAGGTAATATGAGAGCAACTATTATCCCAGTTCTTGCCATTCCTGTTTCAGTTATTGGTACTTTTGCAGGTCTTTATGCTGCAGGTTTTTCTATCAATCTTTTAACACTATTTGGTCTTATTTTAGCCATCGGGCTTGTGGTTGATGATGCTATTATTGTTATAGAAAATGTTGAGAGGATTTTAAGAACTAAAAACCATGGAAGTGTAAAAGATGCAACCATTGAAGCGATGAGTGAGCTTACAACTCCTATTATTGCTATCGTATTAGTTTTATCTGCTGTATTTATCCCTGCTGCACTTACTGGTGGATTTTCTGGTGTTATGTATAAACAGTTCGCTATGACTATTGTTATCGCAGTTATTATCTCTGGTATTGTTGCACTTACTCTTACTCCTGCTTTATGTGCAATATTTTTAAAACAACATGAAGAGGAACCTATTTGGCCTATAAGAAAATTTAATCAATTTTTTGATTGGATTACAAAAGGTTTTATAG
>JAGGWE010000088.1 GCA_021157665.1 Sulfurimonas sp. | reverse complement strand
TGATGATGCTATTGACTACCCTATTTTAGCAAATGGTGGAGCTGGAATTACTTCCGTTACATCTAATCTTATGCCTGATTTAAAATCAGAGTTAGTTAGACTTGCTTTAGCTGGTGATTTTGCAGGTTCAAAAGCTATAAATGACAAGTTATATCCTCTTAACTCAGTTATGTTTTGTGAATCGAACCCTATGCCAATCAAAGCTGCTATGTATATTGCAGGATTAATTGACACATTAGAATACAGACTTCCTCTTACTCCTCCATCTTTAGAGAGTATGAAAAAAATCGAAGAAGTTATGAAAAATTACGACATTAAAGGACTATAAAAAATGGCTGAAAAAACAATGACTGGAAAAACTTTATTTATCTCTGGTGGTACTCGTGGTATCGGTAAAGCAATCGTTTATGAATTTGCTTCAAAAGGTTGTGATATAGCATTTACTTATGCTTCATCTGCTGATACTGCAAATGAAATTGTTGCTGATTTAGAAACTAACTATGGTGTAAAAGCTAAAGCTTATAAATTAAATATCTTAGAGCCATTAACATATAAAGATGTTTACAAAGAGTTTGATGAGGATTTTGACAGACTTGATTACTTCATCTCAAATGCTATTATCTCTGGGCGTTCTGTCGTTGGTGGTTTTGCTCCATTTATGAGACTTAAACCAAAAGGTTTAACAAATATATATACTGCAACTGTTGCAGCATTCGTTGTTGGAGCTCAAGAAGCTGCAAAAAGAATGGAACTTACTGGTGGTGGTTCTATCATCTCTATGAGTTCAACTGGTAATCTTGTTTACACTCCAAACTACTCTGGACACGGTACAAATAAAGCTGCTGTTGAAACAATGGTAAAATATGCTGCTGCTGAACTTGGTGAAAAAAATATCCGTGTAAATGCAGTAAGTGGTGGTCCAATCGATACAGATGCATTAAAAGCTTTCCCTAATTACGAGGAAGTAAAAGCAGAGGTTGTTAAGCGTTCTCCACTAAGCAGAATGGGTGATGCAACAGATCTAACTGGAGCATGTGCTTTCCTATGTTCAGACGCAGCTTCATGGCTAACTGGTCAAGCTATTGTAATTGATGGTGGCACTTCTTTTCAGTAACCTTAAAAACTTACATACAGTTTTTCTGGTTCCCAAGTAAAACTTGAGAGCGAGAAAAACCAACTTTTCACTCTCTTGATTTAGTCTATTATTGAGTTTAACTCTTTATACTCAAGATTAAATACTTTAGCAATAGCAGGATTAGTTATAGAACCATTAAATATATTAACACCTAACTTAAGAGATATATCATTTTTAATAGCCTCTATAGTACCTTGATTAGCAAGTTTTTGAACATATGGAAATGTAGCATTAGTTAGAGCTATACTGGCAGTTTTAGGATAAGCACCAGGCATATTCGCAACACAGTAGTGAAGTACACCCTCATCTATAAAAACCGGATTAGTATGAGTAGTTTGATGTGAACTTTCAGAGATACCACCTTGATCTATTGTAATATCAACCAATACACTCCCCTTTTTCATCTGCTTTAACATCTCTTTTGTTATAAGCTTTGGTGTTGATGCTCCACCGTGAACCAGTACAGTACTTATTACAACATCAGAATTTTTTAGAAGCTCTGTAAGTTTAGTTGGTGAATAAAGTTCTGTTTTTACTGATGGAAGCGATTTTTTAAGAAGTTCAAGTTTTGGCATTGAGCGGTTAATAACTGTAACTTTAGCACCTATTCCACATGCCACTTTTGCTGCACCAAACCCTGCATTACCTGCACCTATAATTAAAATATTTGCACCATCTACCCCATCTGCACCACTCATTAAAATCCCTTCACCACCCTGATAACGACTTAAGAGATGAGCTGCCACTGTTGGAGCCATCTTACCTGCTATCTCACTCATAGGTTTGAGTAGTGGAAGTGTATTCCCACATGCCACAGTCTCATATGCGATAGCACACAACTTTTTTTGAATTAGTGCAGAGGTCAACTCTTTTAATGGAGCTAGATGAAGATAACAAAACAGTGTATGTTTCTCATTTAACAACTCATACTCTGATAGTTGAGGCTCTTTTACCTTTACAATAAGCTCTGATTTAGCGTAAAGTTCTTTGGCATGTGGAATTATCTCTGCTCCTGCATCAAGATACTCTTTATCACTAAACCCACTACCCTCTCCAGCATTACTTTGGATAAAAATAGTATGTCCATCTTTTACAAGTTGTGATACATTCGATGGTGTTATACCAACTCTATACTCATCAGTTTTAACTTCTTTTGGAATACCAATTATCATATTTACCTCTTTCTTATATCGTAGATTATACTATTTATGACTATAATATTCAATACACAAAGATAGGATGAGTTATGAAGCTAACATTTTTAGGTACAAGTGCCGGAAAACCGACAAAAGAGAGAAATGTATCTGCACTCGGTTTAGAGTTTGACCAAGATAACAAGTGGTATCTTTTTGATTGTGGTGAGGGAACACAACGCCAAATCACACAAAGCAAACTCTCCATAGGAAAACTGGAAACTATTTTTATCACACATCTTCATGGAGATCACTATTATGGTCTTCCGGGACTACTCTCTACTAAAAAGCTAGATGCTGCTTTGAAGCCATTAACTATTTACGCTCCAAAAGGGATTAGAAAATTTTTGGAATGTGCTGTTGATATATCAGAAGAAAATCTTGAATATCAACTAAACATTATTGAATATAAGGCAAAAGAGGAGTTAATATTTGACAAATTTTCATTAAAGATACTACCTCTCATTCACTCCAAAGAGAGTGTAGCTTTTTATATAAAAGAAAATGACATAAACAATAAACTAAATGAAGCAAAACTAAGAAAAATTGGACTGGAACCCTCACCTCTTTATGGTGAACTTCAAAATGGAAATAGCATAAACTTTGAGGGCAAAAGACTAGACCCAAAAGAGTTTATGCTAGAGACAATACCTGGAAGATCTTTGATAATTGCCGGTGATAACTCTAAACCTGATATTTTAGACATATATTTACAAAACTTAGATTTATTGGTGCATGAGTGTACATTTACACAAGAGGTTTATGATAATCTGATAAAAAAAGTTTTACATACAACTGCAAAAGAGTTAGGAATAGCTACTCAAAAAAAGAGTGTTAAAAATCTCATCGTAAATCATATTAGTCCAAGATACAATACAAAACATCTTCTAAACATCAAGATGATTTATGATGAGATAAAAAATAACTATAAAGGAAACCTCTTTATTGCTAATGATTTTGATGTCTACTATTTAAACAGAGATAAATCAGTTTCTATTGAGCCACTTTCAGATTCAATCTCTAAAAGTAGCTAATTTTTCTTTATAGTCATTTTTAGAGTTTTTCTGGTTCCCAAGTTTTACTTGGGAGTTTCCACCTTTAAAAATCTTTAAAAAAGTAGCTTATTTCATATTTTCTACT
>JAGGWE010000189.1 GCA_021157665.1 Sulfurimonas sp. | reverse complement strand
TGGTAAAGCATGAAAATGATTTTTGTCCTCTGTATAAAGATAACAAAAAGTGCCATGATATGGAAAGTTTAAACTGCTATCTTTGTGCCTGTCCAAACTTTCGTTTTAATGATGATGGGATAAAAAAGATAGAAGATAAAACTCAATATAGTTTTTGTAATATCAACTCAAAATACGGTAAACAAGGTGTTTATGGAGATAAAATTCATCAGGATTGTTCTGGATGTCTAATTCCACATGGAAAGTTTTATGTTAAAAAACAGTTTGATTTAGACTGGAAAAAAATCATGAAAGAATGCAGTTTATAAGTGGGTGTAAAAACTTTAATCACACTTGATGAAATAAATAAAATATTTCCATCTTATAATTTCGTCTTACTAACTCCAACATCATCAGGGATTATCGACACAACTTACATAATCTCCACTCACCACAAATCTTATATCTTAAAAAAGTATGAAAGAGAGATACCACAAAAAATACAAAAAGATAAACAGCTTTTAAATGAGTTAAAATCATCTGGCTTAAATGTACCAACTTGCATAGATAAAAACAAAGCTTGGTTTTTATATAAAAAACTAAAAGGTTCTGCTCCAAAAAATATTCAAATATTTCATATCCAAGAAGTTGCTAGATTTTTAGCAAAACTTCATAAATATAGTTATAAAAAAAATTGTGATGAAGATTTTATAAAAAGCTATGAGATAGCAAAACTTCTAAACTACACAAAATCAAACTTCTTTAGCTACTACAAAAAACTTCAATTTTTAAATAATTATAAGGCAAAAAATGATGGCTTTATTCATGGTGATCTATTTAAAGACAACACAGTTTTTGATGATAAAAAAATCGGGGTTTTTGATTTTATAGATTCAGCATGTGGAAACTTTACCTTTGAGTGTGCTGTCGCTCTTGTTGGCTTTGATACACTTAAACGAAAAAACTACTTTATAAATATTTTTATAAAAAGCTACAACCAACATGCTCCAAAAAAGATAGAAAAAAAAGAACTTTTAAAACAGATAGATATGGCATGTGGGTTTTATGCTCTGCTTAGGATTCATACAAACAAAAGTACCTCTAAGGCTAAAGAGTTAATCTATTTTTGCTAATATATACAAAATAAATGAGGAAAAAACAATCAATAAATTTTTAATACTTTTAACATTTTTTATTATCAATTTAAATGCAAGTGAGATTAAAATAAACTCTAATATTACAGCATTAGATAGTTTTAAATATGTAACCCCTGATGCAAAACAGTTACAAATTCCAAAAAAAACAAAGCTTATAATCATCACTTTTGAAAAAGGTATGAGTGGAGTAGTAAATGGCTACTTAGAGCATAAAAACCCTAACTATCTACAAGAAAATAACTCTATTTTTATAGCAGATATTCACAATGTTCCATCTTTTCTTACTTCTATCTTTGTTCTTCCAACACTCAGAGAATATGAACACTCTATCTATCTACATTACGGCGAAGAGTTTGAAAATAGTGTTCCAAATAAAGAGGGTAAAATCACTCTACTTCGTTTTGAAAATGAGAAAATTATAGATATATCTTTTATCTCTACAAAACAAGAGTTAGAACTGGAAATACAAATATGAAACATGGTGCTAATATTTACAAATATGCAAAAAAACTACAATGCAGGGCAGATAAAATTATCGACTTTTCATCTAACATAAATAGCTATCATCCTAACATAAGCATAACACCAACTAATGATATGTTGGTAAAATATGCAGATACAAACTACTCAAAACTAAAAAATACCATCTCAAATAAATACAAGATAAAAACCTCACAAATAGCCCTTTATAATGGTGCGACTTCTGCTATATTTGAGTTGATAAAATCACTTAAAGAGAAAAGAGTTTATCTTTATGCCCCTCTTTATGGAGAGTATGAAAAAGCTTCTGTAGAATCAAATAAAAAAATATTCAAAATAAATCGCTTTAATTCACTAAACACAAAACCTAAAAAAAACTCCATAGTTATCTTTGTAAATCCATCCACTCCTGATGGAAAATATTATGATTTAGAAAAACTTTTCGGCATGTGGGAAAAGAGAAATTGTACTGTGATTTTAGATGAGTCTTTTTTAGAGTTTGAGGAGTTAAAATCTTTTAGAGATAAAATAAACCCATACAAAAAACTATACATAATCCAATCTTTTTCAAAGTTCAACAGTTGTGCAGGGGTTAGAATAGGTGCCATCTTTTCAAACACTAAAAATATAAAAAAACTAAAAACTCCCATCTGGAACTTATCCTCATTTGATGTAGAATTTTTAAGAGATAGACTTGATGATGTTAGCTTTGTAAAAAGAAGTAAAAAGCTACATAAAATGCATAAAAAAGAGTTACTAAAAATTTTACAAAACTCTAAACTTTTTGATAAAATTTATGAAAATGATTCTAACTTTTTTCTAACAAAATCTACTAAAGCCAAAGAGATTTTCAAGCATCTTTTAAAAGAAAAAATCTTAGTAAGAACCTGTGAGAGTTTTGACTTTTTAGATGATACTTATCTTAGATTTGGGGTTAAAGATTCTTACTTGCATAATAAACTAAAAAAGGCTTTTAATGAATTCTCTTAGTATTTTCGGAACAAGTAGCGATGCAGGAAAATCAACACTCTCTTTTGCTATCACTTACTTACTTCATCATCGTGGTATCTCTGTCGCACCTTTTAAGGCTCAAAATGTTTCAAATAACTCTCAAGTTACTGATGCAGGTGGGGAGATTGCTATTCCTCAGTATTTTGCAGCAGAGGCTATCGGGCTTAAAACTACTCCTGATATGAATCCTATTTTGTTAAAATCAGGTGGAAAATCAAAGGCTCATATCATTGTAAATGGTAAGAGTGTTGGGAACAAGGATGTTTGGGGTTACTATCGGGATATTAACTCTCTAAAGCCACATGCCAAGAGAGCATTTGAGAACTTACAAAAGAGTTATGATTGTATCGTGGCAGAGGGAGCTGGTAGTCCTGTTGAACTTAATCTTATGGATAAAGATTTATCAAATATCTATATCGCAGAGGAGTTTAACACTAAGATTATTTTAGTTGCTGATATTGAAAGAGGTGGGGTTTTTGCATCCATCTTTGGGGTTTATCATCTACTTCCTGCGAAACTTAGAAAGAATGTTATCGGGGTAATTGTAAATAAATTTCGAGGAGATATGTCACTCTTTGATGAGGGTGTAAAAATCATTGAAAAACAGTTTAAAATCCCTATTCTTGGTGTTGTTCCTTTTAAGCCTTTTAACCTTGGATTTGAAGATAGTCAATCTATTATGAGTTATGTTCAAAACACTACAAAAGCCATCATAAAAGTTGGAGTGATTAAACTCCCTCACATCTCAAACTTTACAGATTTTGAGCCACTTGTAGCTGATAAAGAGATTGAACTCTCTTTTATCTCAAATGCTAGTGATCTGTCCACATGCCAAGTTGTTATAATTCCAGGAAGTAAAAGAGTTATTGACGATTTACTTTGGCTTAAAAAAAGAGGCTTTGAGCAAAAACTTCAAGATGAAGATAAAACTATTGTCGCTATTTGTGGAGGCTACGAAATGATGTTTGAAAATATTTTAGATCCTTGGCATGTGGAATCAGAACAAGAGATTACAAAAGGGTTTGGCAGATTTAAAGGTGATGTTATTTTTCAAAAGGAAAAGATAGTACAAAAAGGGTGTTATAATATTTTTGACATTATGGCAGATGGTTATGAAGTTCACAATGGTATAACTAAAAAAAGAGCTAAAAACAAAGATAATCTTTATGGAACTTTTATACATGGACTTTTTGATAATGACGAGATTAGATACAAAATATTTTCACAAATCAATCCCAATTACAAAGGCTACAACTTTAAAAAATATAAGAAAAAAACCATCAAAGAGTTTGCAAATCATATATCTCGGCATGTGGATATTGATTTAATTGAAAAAAATTTAAATGAGTAATATTCTCATAGCAATTTTTGCTTATTTTATAGATAAACGATTTGGAGAGTTTCCAGTAAAACATCCAGTTATTTTAATAGGTAAGATGATAACTTTTTTTGAAGATAACTTTTATAAAGACACTATTTTAAGAGGTATTTTACTTCTTATATTTATCTTGTTTAGTGTT
>JAGGWE010000111.1 GCA_021157665.1 Sulfurimonas sp. | reverse complement strand
GTATTTTAGAGTTAGTGGAATATCTTTTAAATACCCTTTTTTCCCATCTCTTTTAAAAAGCCTAGCAAAAATACCAAGCACTTTAATATGCCTTTGCATAGAAGTGAAATCGAACCACTTTATAAAGGTTTCATCATCAACATCTAAACCTTTTTTATCACGAAAATACAGAATTAATTCTAAGTTATCTTCTCTATCAAACTCTATGTAAGAATCCTCTAAAAGTGAAGCTAAGTCGTAAGTGATACCACCATTCATAGCATCTTGATAGTCAATTATACCTATCTCATTTTCATTTGTCATCAAGATGTTTCGTGAGTGATAATCACGGTGAACAAAGGTGTTTTGAGGCTGAGATAAAACTACATCTGAGATTTTATCTATCGCCTCAGATATTACAGCTTTTTGCTTTTCACTTAAAGTTACAGGAAGAAGTTTTTTCATATACCACTCTGCCATCAAGTTCATCTCAAAAGTTAAAAACTCTTTGTCGTAAAGTGGAAGTCCTGAGACATCAGCCTCTTGCATTTTAACAATCTCATCTATCGCTTTTTTGTACAAATCTTTAAAGTTATCCCAATCTAAAATATCAAGATAATGAGTATTTCCAAAGTCCTCAATTATTAAAAATCCAGCTTCAAGATTTTGCTCTAAAATTATGGGTGCTTTTACCCCAACTTTTAGAAGTTTTGCAGTTACATCTAAAAATGGTTTTAGTGAATCTTTTTCAAGTGAGGAGTCCATAAGTAAAACAGTTTTATCATCTTTTGTAAGTCTATGATACTCTCTAAAACTTGCATCAGCAGAGGCAATAGTTATCTCAAAATCTTTGTATGGAGTTGTCTCTAACCATGATTTTATCTCATCCATATATCCCACCTAAAACTGAATTTTTCTTAGCACCCGTAACAGATTTTAAATCTACTTTTTGCTTATGAATTCTTTTGTAAGCCAACCATGCAAAAGCCATCGCTTCCATAAAATCGCTACTAACTCCTAACTCATCACTAGACTTTACTTCAATATCGCACAATTTTTCTAATCTCTGCATTAAAAAACTGTTTTTCACTCCACCACCACAAACGATGAGAAGATTTGTATCAGTTTTTTTAATATCATTGCTTATGCTAAGAGCTGTTAGTTCTAAAAGTGTTCTTTGAATATCTTCATCTTTTATGGTTTGAAAAGTTGGTAGATGATTTGATAGCCAAGTTGGATTAAAATACTCTCGCCCAGTTGATTTTGGTGGAAGTTTCTTGAAATAATCATCATCTAAAAAACCCTTTAAAAGCTCTTTATTAACACTTCCACATGCCGCGAACTCTCCATCTTTATCGTAAGGGAGATTTTTACAAGTTTGAATCCAATAATCCATCAAAACATTTCCAACTCCAGTATCCCAACCTTTTAACTCTTTTCCAAGAATTGTAATATTAGCCATTCCACCTATATTTACAACTGCTACCTTTTCTTTTTTTGAGCCAAAGATAAACTGATGAAAAGCAGGTGCAAAAGGAGCCCCTTGCCCACCATTTGCAATATCCATACTTCTAAAATCAGATATAACTTGAATTTCTGTTTTTGCATTTACAACATTAGGACAACCAAGTTGCATTGAAAAAGGATATTTGGCATGTGGATTATGCCATAAAGTTTGACCGTGCAAACCTATGGCTTTTACTTTTTTATTGTCAATATTTTTATCTTTTATAAATGAGTTTATAGCTTCAGCATAAAGATTTCCAAGCTTAGTATTTAAAGTTCCAATTTGCTCCAAAGTTGTAGAGCCTGAGATGATATTTAAAATTTCATCTTTTAAATCTTGTGGAAATGGATACTCATGTGACTCAATCTCTTGGCACACTTTATCATCAATAGCACAAAGAGATATATCAATCCCATCCAAACTTGTTCCACTCATCACACCGATATATAATTCACGATTCATTTTTACCTACCTGCATAATACTAAAAGCAACTATCGTCCCAATAACTATCTGCCATGAAAAGCCTAATCTTATTCCAAAAACATATGGTTGAAGTGCTAAAACTGTAAGAAATCCACATGCCAAGGCAATGGGTACAGTTTTAGCATTTCCACGAGAGGTAAAAATAGCTGAAAAGTAAACTCCTAGAAGTCCTGTATAGGCAAAAGCCATCACGCCAAGAGCAAAACCTATTAGTGAAAGTTCTGAGTATCTTTGCCAAAAGTAGCTTATCATTGCCATTGCTGAGAGTGAAACTGCAAAAAATAAAACTGCTTTTTTTGAGGCTTTTACAAAGTGCATCTCATCAACTTCACCTCTTTTTAATCTCCACGGTTTGTAGATATCTTCAACAGCCACCGAAGCCATAGCTCCTAAAACTGAGTTTGTACTTGATAATGCTGCTGCGATTGCTCCAACTGTTACTAAACCTCTTAAACCCTCTGGCATCTCATTTAAAATGTAGTACATAAAGATTGTGATTTTTTCACCCTCGAAATTTTGAACAACATCTGCTTGTTGATAAAACACAAAAAGTAAAGAGCCAATAGCCATAAAAAGAAGTACAACGGGGATAGTAAGCAAAATTGAAACTATCAAAGATTTTGCAGCCTCTTTTTCATTTTTACAAGATAAAACTCTTTGTGTCATATCTTGGTCAAGCCCAAAGGCTGCTATGTTTAGAAGTAGCCAACCAGTTAAAAGTCCGATGATACTAAACTTCCCATCTATTGAAGTATCTATAAAATCAAGCTTATTATTCTCAGTTAAAATTTTCATAATCTCCACATGCTCTAGCGAATAGTAAAGAAAAACTAAAACTGCTACTCCTGCTCCAATGTAAGTTATCGCTTGGATAATATCGCTCAAAATCACCGACTTTACACCACCAAAATATGTATAAGCTAAAGCCCCTAAAACCAAGATTATGATAGAAAAAGCCACATGCCCAAAGATAATATCGCCAAATAAAATCATAGAGATTGCCAGTGAGCCGATGTAAAGTCTTGCTCCACTCGCCAAAATTCTACCGATTAAAAACATGATTCCTGCTTGTTTTTTTGCAGACTCTCCGTATCGTTTTTCTAGTAGTTCATAAACTGTTACTGCTTTCATCTTATAAAATTTTGGTATTAAAATATAGGCTACAAAAATAACAGCCAAAAGCCCTGAAAAATAAAAACCTATAAAAGTAAAATCATGTTTATATGAAAACTCTGGCGCTCCTAAAAAAGTCGCAGCTGATTGAGAAGTAGCTAATACCGAGATAGCAACAGCAAACATTGGCATAGTGTTTGAGCCTACAAAATACTCTCTTGTAGAGGTGATTTTTTTTCGGCTGAAAATGTATGAAGAGAGTGCTAAAATTAAAAAATAGCCACCAAATACAAGCCAATCAAGAGGAGAAAATGCACTACTCATAAAGTTTTTTTATCCGTCTGTTTGCCTCTATTATCTTGGCATGTGGGATTGAGCCGTTTTTAACTTGCTCTAAAATAGTTTCTATCAACTCATCGAGATTTTGATTGCCTAATTGATTTCCAAAAAGTAAAATATCTACACCTGAATTTATTGCTAAAGTTACAGTTTCTTTTAAAGTAAAGTGTTTAGAAATTGCTTTCATCTGTAAGTCATCACTAACTATCACACCTTTATAACCCATCTTTTGACGAAGAAGTTTAGTGTTTACATTGTGTGAGAGAGTTGCAGGATATTTTTTATCTAAATGGGAGTTGAAAACATGAGCTGTCATTATCATATCTATACTATTTTGTTTGATGAGTTGTTTATAAGGCTCTAACTCTTTTTCGCTCCAAGTATCGCTAATATCTACAAATCCAAGATGGGAATCACCAATCGATGAGCCATGCCCAGGGAAATGTTTTAAAACACTAATAACACCAGCTACTTTCTGCTCATCTATTAAGATTTTCGCATATTTAGTTACCTCTTCACTCGAACTTCCAAAAGAGCGTTCAAGTCCAACTATAACTTTGTTTTTAGGGTTTACCTCTAAATCAACAACTGGTGCAAAGTTACAGTTTATACCATTTTCTTGAAGCATCTTTGACATATCTCTGTAACTGTTCTTGGCACCCCAAGAGTATTTGTCGCTTCGCTCGGGCACATGTGGAATAGAAAGCTCAGAAACTCCCTTAGCAGATAAAAATTCATCAAATCCATACTTAGATTTAAGTCTTGCAACTTTGCCACCCTCTTGGTCAACAGAGATTAAAATAGGATGATTTGATAATGATTTTAAAGATGAAGTTAAAAGTTGTAACTGCTTTGGTGAAGAGATATTTTTATTTTTCTCTCTATCATTATAAAAAATATCAAATAAAATTACTCCACTTAAATTGTACTTATTTATTTGCTTGATAATTTCACTGTTTTTATCCACTTTTTCATTAGGAAATCCAACAATTATCATCTGCCCAATCATTTTCTTAAGTTCTGTATCGTTGATATTAGAAGCAAAAATAGAAAAGTTAATAAAAATTAGTAGAAATATTACTCTCAAAAATCAGCCTTTTTATTAAGTATTAAATTTATATCATCAATCACATTAAAAACAAGTGACTTAGTTAATTCTTTGGTAACTTTACTAGGTTCAAAATGATCTGAAACAACTTTTAAAATATGATAGTTTTTAATAGCAGGAGAATGAATCACTGCATCATAAAATCCAAAAGATTCCATATCGACTATGGTACCCCAAGAGTATTTGTCGCTATGCTCGGGCACATGTGTGTTTATATTTGCCTCTTCATCTAAACAAGTTATAGTTTTTTTACTTTTACTTTTACTTTGGCTTTGAAGGTTGATAGTTTTAAAGTTATATATAATCTCTCCAATCTCTAAGAGTTCTCCAATTTCATAGTTTTCATTTGCTCCACAAATACCTATGTTAAGATAAGTATCATTATCTGTAATATCATAGTTGTTTATTAAAATTTGTGTAGCTTGTGTAGAATTTTTTACTCCTAAGCCACTGACAATCAACATCATATTTTCATTTGAAAAAAAAGTGAAATTATCCAGTCGTGATTTTTTGAGTTTATATCTATCTACGAAAGCCTGAGCTTCGCTTTTAAGAGCTATTACGATATATAACATAGACAATCCTTTAACATATTTAATAGTATTGTACAAAAAAGTTAGAAAATATCCTTTAAAACTTTGCCAATTAAAAAAAATTTGGCTATAATTTCGTCGCTTCTCTTTAGACCTGTGCAATGGTGGTTTGAGATAATGTGTCAGGGTGGGAACACAGCAGCACACCTTAAACCGTTATGTGCCGCAGGTATCTGGAGAGGAGTCTTTTAATCTTTTTAAATATTCTTATTAAATTTTCAATTACAAGTTACAAAAATCAAGGAATCTGCTAATGTTATGTGGCATAGATGAAGCTGGTCGTGGACCAATTGCTGGTGATTTAGTTATAGCTGGATGTGTTTTAACTGCTGAAGTTAAGGGCTTAAACGACTCTAAAAAACTAAGTGAAAAAAAACG
>JAGGWE010000242.1 GCA_021157665.1 Sulfurimonas sp. | reverse complement strand
GTTCCTACTTGTGTATTAGAGAAATTAAAAAAAGTATACCATCAAATCATATATAAAGATAATAAAATAGATATAAATAATTTTAATTCATTTGGCGATACAATAAGATCTGATATTAATATTAATGAAGATATTAGCTTTAAAAATATTAATGGCTTATTTGCTTTTTGGCTTTTAAATAAAGAGTTAAAGCGATGAGAATAGCATACCTAATAGACTATGATTTAAGTAGCAACAGTGGCGTAATACAAAAAATAAAACAACAAGCATCACAGTGGAGACAAAAAGGGCATATAGTCTATTTTGTATCACCTAAAACAATGTCTATCTATGATGCGGATCAAAATATTTTATTTCAAGAAAAGCCTTTAAGTGTAAAATTTGGAAGAGTTGGTACAGCAATAAACCTTTTGTATAATTCTTACTATGCATATAAATTATTTGAAAAAATTGAGGTTGATCTGATATATATGCGTTATCGACTCTATATGCCATTTATAAACAAAATATTTGAAAGTCACAAAGTGGTTATGGAGATCAACTCTGATGATACATTGGAATATAAACTTCATTCGCAATTAACACATATCTATAATCATATGACAAGATCTCTCTTTTTAAGAAATATGGATGCTTTCGTGTCTGTTAGTTATGAATTGAAAAAAAAGTTTAAATATTTAAATAAGTCTATAGAGGTAATAGCTAATGGTATTGATGTTAATGAGTACCATTTTGCGACAAGAGAGAGTAATGAAGTACCGATTTTAGTCTTTATTGGTACCCCAAATCAATCTTGGCATGGCTTAGATAAGATAAAAACAATGGTAAAATATTTTAGAGAATATCAGTTTTATATTATCGGAACTGAAGGAGAAGATAGCCAAAACATACACTACTTTGGATACCTTTCAAAAGAGGAAGCAACTAAGATCATCAATCAATGCGATATCGGAATTGGTACTTTATCTTTATATTTAAAGGGATTGACCGAAGCCTCTCCTTTAAAGACCAGACAATATTTAGCATGCGGCTTGCCTTTGATATATGCTTATAATGATACAGATGTACCGGGTGATGTTGAGTTTGGATTAAGACTTGAAAATGATGAGAATAATATGGACTACCAAAAGATAAAGAAGTTTATACAAAAGGTATTTAATAATAAAAATATAAGCCTAGAAGCAAGGAAGTTTTCTGAGGAGAACCTAGGGTATGATAAAAAGGAAGAAGTTAGACTAAAGTTTTTTAGGAGAGTGCTGGATGAAAAATAAAAAAATCTTTTTTGTAGCAGATGCAAAATCAATTCACACCGTTAAATGGGTTGATTATTTTGTTGAACAAAATTATGATGTTTATTTGGCAACATTTGCAACTGTCAATAATACCAGATGTAACAAGATTTATTTTTTGGGTAGCACAGAGTCAAAAGTCAGTGGAGGTAATTATCATTATTTACGAGGGGTATCAAAGTTAGCAAGAATATTTAAAGAGGTAGAACCGGATATAATAAATGCTCATTTTAGTTACAGTATGGGGCTGATTGCATTATTGGCCAAAAATAGGTCTAAAGTGAATAGTAAATTTAGCGTAGTATGCCATGGAAGCGATATATTGGCACCTCCTAATTCTTATGTATTTGATAAACTAAATAGGTATATACTTAATAACGCAAATAAAGTGTTTGTCGTATCAGATCAGATTAAAGATAAAGTTGAGAGTTTGCAGGTGGATGTAGATAAAATTTTTGTTGGGCAGTATGGCGTAGATGTTTTAGCTTCAGATCCCAAGAAGGATATAGATATAGTATCCAATAGAGCGTATAATTCTAACTCTAGAATAGACTTTTTATTAGAAGCCATTGATACTATGGACTATAAAAGTTTAAATATTGTTTTTGTAGTACCAAATATAGAAGATAAAGATTATAGTATTTTAGAAAGTAAGTATCCGTATATTACATTTTATAAACATGTAGAATATAGTAAAATGATAAACTTAGTAAGCAGAGCAAAAATTTATATAAGTGCTACCAAGTCAGATGGAACATCACTCTCTTTATTGGAAGCTATGAGACTCAATTGTATCCCTGTTGTGTCGAATATTATATCCAATAGAAGTTGGATACTTGATGGAGTAAACGGCTATTTATTTAATGGGAAAAGAGACTTTTTGTTTAAATTAAATCAGGTGCTAAATCTGAATAATAATGAGGATATGATTAAAGTTAATAAAATGTTAGTATCCGAAAAAGGTGACTATGAAAAGCAGATGAATAAAATAGAAAAGTTTATGATGGAGAAATGGCAAAGTGAAGGTCTTGGTCAAATAAATAATCCGAAATAGAACATAATTTAAGTATCGTTTTGATATTATTATAATCTAAAAACGATAAAGGTGATTTATGTTTGTAAACAGATATAAGGAATTGGAATTACTTAATGACGAATATGCACGTAATCATTTTACTTTTACAGTATTGTACGGCAGAAGAAGAGTAGGTAAAACAACGCTTATAAAAGAGTATATACAAGATAAACCATCGCTTTATTTTTTAGTGACATTGGAAAATATAAATATTATTTTAAAAAGACTACAAGATATAGTGTCAACTTTTTTAGAAGATGAATTTTTAAGAACCCTACAACTCACAGATATAAAGCAACTGTTTGAGTATTTGGCAAATAGAACTTTTAGCAAAAAACTCATCATCATCATAGATGAATTTCAGTATCTTGCCAAAATAGACAACTCGATGCCATCTCAATTTCAATACATAGTGGATGAACTGCTAAAAAACAAAAACATACACCTTATACTTTGTGGGTCTATTATTTCTATGATGTATGAACAGACACTATCGTATAACTCACCACTGTATGGAAGAAGAACAAGTGCCATAAAACTGGAAGCCATAGAGTTTAAATATCTTAACAACTTCTTTGCAAACAAAACGAAAAATGAACTCATAGAACTGTACTCCATACTTTATGGAGTGCCAAAGTATCTTGAAATGTTTAAAAATGGTGCAGATATTTATGAAAGTATAGAAAAAAACATACTCGATCCAAATGCTTATCTCTATAACGAACCGCAGTTTATAC
>JAGGWE010000101.1 GCA_021157665.1 Sulfurimonas sp. | reverse complement strand
GATGTAAACAAGTAAGGGTTGTAAAATGTTGATATTTTTAGATACTGAGACAACAGGCTTAGAAATAACTGATAAGATATGTTCCCTTGGATTGATAGTTGTTGATGGAGATTTTATTATTTCAAAATATGAATTAGTAAATGAGGGTAAAAAAATATCCCCAAAAGCTTCAAGTATTAACCATCTTACAAATGAGATGATAAAAGATAAACCTACTCTTGTTGATAGTGAGATATTTAAATTTTTACAAGAGCATAATAGTTCTGAGACAACAATTATAGGTCACAATATAAATTTTGATATGCAAAAACTCTTGGCATGTGGATTTGCTTTTAAAGGTTCACTTATAGATACTTTACGAGTTACTAAGCACCTTATCCCTGAATGTGAAGCTTTTGGGTTACAATTACTTAGATATGAGTTAAAACTTTATCAAGATGAGATAAAAGAGAGCTTGGCATGTGGGATTGAAGGTGATGTTATTTCACATAATGCACTTAGTGATGCTTTGATTGTTAGGCTATTATATAATTATCTTTTGGAAATAAGTTCACTTGCTGAGATGCTTGACCTTAGTTTTAAAAATGTACTTCTTCAAAAGTTTGAGTTCGGAAAATATTCTGGCAGATATATAGAAGAGATTGGCATGTGCGATAGAGGTTATTTAGAATGGATGTTATCTTTACAAGATTTAGACGAGGATTTAAGATATAGTTTAAATTATTATTTAAATTAAGCTTTAATTTAAATTTTAGCCTCTTTAATCGCTGCATATGCTTCATTTAGTTCTTGTGTTTTTTGTTTGGCAAACTTTACCATATCTTCAGGTAGATTTTTACTTGCTATTGAATCATAATGGTATTGTTTGATTAGTCTTCTATAATTTTTTTTGATAATACTTATATCGTCAGTACTTTTTGATTCAAGTGCTTCATAATATTTGGCTAGATTTGTTTGTGGGTGCACATAGCTGTTTTGTTGATTTGAGTATTGGTTTGAATATTGTTTATATCTAAAGCCAGTTGATTGATTATATTGAGAATAGGGTATCCCTTTCATAAGTGAAAGACCAATAATTAAAAAGAAATTAAATGGAAAAAAAAGTATAGATGGAGCAAAGATTAATAATAATACACCAATAATGATACTTCCAAAACAAAAACCAAGCCACATAACCTCAAGAAAGACACCTAACGCAATTATTGCAAATCCAAATATTTTTTTCATGGTGTGATGATACTAAATTATTCATTAATTTGCTATACTTCTTAAAAATTAGAAGGAAAATGATGAGAGTTGCAGTTGAATGTACATCACCACTATTACAAAAGTCCTTAGAGATTTTTTTGTCTCGTTATTTAAGTTCAGCAAAACAGTGTGATATAGTTGTTCGTGATGAAGAGTGTTTAAATGATGAAAGATGTTTTTTTATCTCAAGTGATAAAGAATCTGACTTAGTAAAACCATTTTCAAAATCACAACTTATCTTAGCCTTAGAAAATAGGTATAACTCTATGAGTGAACCAGAAGCTGTTAAACCTCTCGAGCCTTTAAACTTTGATATTTTAGAAAAACGAATAGATTATTTAACAAAAGAGTATCAACAAAATATATTAAAAGCAGTAAAAGCATTTTATGAAAAGTAAATCAATAACAAAAAAAATAATTATGGGTAAATACAAGGGTAAAACTTTAAAATTACCATCTATGGAGACAACAAGAAGTTCTAAATCTATAGTTTTAGAATCTTTTTTTAACACAATACAGTTTGAAATAATAGATGCAACTTTTGTTGAGGTTTTCTCAGGAAGTGGTTCTATCGGTTTAGAAGCATTAAGTCGAGGCGCTTCAAATATAATGTTTATGGAGCGTGACAGAGAAGCTCTTAAAGTTTTAAAACAAAATATTTCTCAAACAGAACCTTCGGCATGTGAGATTTTTGCAGGGGATAGTTTTTCAAATATATCTGCTGTTGTTAAAACTTTAAAAAGAAAAAATGAAGAGGCTTACTTTTATATTGACCCACCATTTAGCATAAGAGAGGGGATGGAAGATATTTATGAAAAAATGATAAAACTTATCATCTCTTTACCTACTCAAATAGTTAAATTAATAATTATAGAACATATGACAGGGCTTGAAATCCCACATGCCATAGGTGAATTTGAAGTAATTAAATCAAAAAAATTCGGAAATACTACATTAACATACTTAAACTCAAAGGAAGTGGAATAAAAATTGCTATTTTTACATAACTCAAGGATTAGTTATGAAAAATATTATACTTTTTTTACTTATATGTTCAACAATTTATGCGACAAAAATTAATGATGTAGCAAATATTGTTGGAGTTCGTGACAATCAGATTATTGGTTACTCTTTAGTTGTTGGTCTTAAAAAGACTGGTGATGGTACAACTTCAAAATTTACACTTCAATCAATCGCAAATATGCTTAAAACTATGAATATTGATATGAACTCTATTGATATAAAATCAAAAAATGTTGCAGCAGTTGTTGTAACAGCAACTCTTAAACCCTTCGCAAGACAGGGTGATAAGTTTGATATTACAGTTTCATCTATCGGGGATGCAAAATCTTTAGAGGGTGGAACACTTTTGATGACACCACTAAAAGGGGTTGATGGTCAAATTTATGCTCTTGCTCAAGGTCCTTTAAGTATTGGTGGTAAAAATGAAAAAGGTGCTGGTAGTGAATCTCATCCGACAGTAGGTTTAGTATATGAGGGTGGTTTGGTTGAGAGAGAGATAAATATAGATTTATATCATCAAGAATATATTAGTTTATCTTTAAAAGAATCAAATTTTAGAAATTCAGTAGCCGTTCAAAAAGCAATCAATAAATTTTATAGCACTCAAGTTGCTGTTGCTATGGATCCTCGTACAATAAAGTTAAAAAAACCAGAAAACAGATCTATGATAGAGTTTTTAGCTGAAGTTCAAGATATAGATATGGACTATAAACCTAAAAATAAAATTATCATAAATGAGAGAACGGGAACTATTATTGCAGGAGTTGGAATAAAAATTACGCCGATTATTATGACACATGGTGATATAACAATAAAAATAAATGAACAAGCTACACCAAGTCAACCAGCAGGTTCGATAGTAATTGATGACTCTTTAGTGATAGGACTTAATGAAAATGAACTTTATACAAAAGATGGAACAACTACTGTTGCTAATCTTGTCCGTTCTTTACAGAAATTAGGGGCTACTCCTAAAGATATAATCTCTATTTTAGAGACTATGAAAAGTGCAGGAAGTATATCTGCAGAATTAAAGGTAATATAATGCAAATACAAAGTTTGGCTCAACAGCATACAATACCGAAAATAGATCCAAAAGCAGAGGACTCTGAACTTCGGGTTCAGACAGATGCCTTTGAATCTGTAATTATTAAAATGTTACTAGATAATGCTTCAAAAGATGAAAAAAATCTTTTTTCTCAGCAAAATGATCCTGGAGATAAAATATATAAATCAATGTATAGAGATGAACTTTCTAAGGCAAGTGCTGGAGGGTTTGGCTTTTCTCAAATGTTATATGATTATTTGAGTCAAAAGTAGT
>JAGGWE010000085.1 GCA_021157665.1 Sulfurimonas sp. | reverse complement strand
TCTATTATCTCTTTTGGTAACTCTTTTACTTTTTTAAATATATTTTTAACTGAAAACTGTTCTTTATAAAAATCCATAACTATTGGTTTTATCTGCTCTACTGCATTGAAATTTGAATCTAAATTTCTTCCAACTCCCTCAATAGTTGTAATTGCTTTAAAAAAGAGATAATAGTCATTTTTAAAAGAGATATTATATTTTGACACTAAGTTAGTCATATTACTGAAAAGTTCTTTGATATTTATATCTTGTAAATTTGCATACATATAAGTGCTAACAATTCTACTCATATCTTTAATAAAACTATTTGTATCAATATTATCTGGATAGTTTGTCATATTTAAAATATCAAGAGATGCTTTTTCTTCATCTTTTTGTGATAAATGATAAATAAGCTCTAAAAGTATTTCTTGTTCTTTTTTACTGATTGAACCCATCATCCCAAAATCGATAAAAGAGACTTTTGAATCATTTGTAATAAAAATATTACCAGGATGTGGGTCAGCGTGAAAAAATCTATATTTAAAGATCTGCTCACAAAGCAGTTCAAACCCTTTTTTTGCTATCTCTTTAGTGTCTATATTATTTTGAGTCAATTCTTCTATATTTGAAACTTTAATACCATCAATAAACTCCATCATAATAATTTTGTTAGTTGAGTATTCTTTATAAAGTTTTGGAACTTTTATCCTATTGTCATTTTTAAACATATCTTCAAATCTAGTTAGATTCATAGCCTCAAGTTTAAAGTTCAGTTCATTTTTTATACTTCGTTCAAACTCTTTTATAACATCTAGTATAGAGTTGATTCCATAATCTACAAAAGCATTATCAAACATTGAAGCAATCTTTTTCAAAATATCTATATCATTTTTAATAACTTCATCAATCTTTGGTTTTAAAACTTTTACTACAACAATATCCCCATTTAAAAGTTCTCCTTTATAAACTTGACCAATAGATGCAGTTGCTAATAGTTCTAAGGGCTTGATGAAGATTTCATTTTGTTCTTTAGCAAACTCTTTTTTAAATATAGGATTAATTTCATTAATACCTACAGAACCAACACTATCTTGAAGTTTTTCAAATTCATGAACCAATTCTAAAGATATTAAATCGGGTCTAGTAGACAACATTTGAGCTAATTTTATAAATGAAGGTCCCAGCTCTTCTATAGTTTTTTTGATTCTTTGACTTTTAGTTAAATTGTCTCTATTAGTATATTGAAAAACAGGAAGTTTAAAACTTCCTTCAAAAGGTATCTTTTTGACAATATCATTAAACCCATTTTTGGATAAAATTGTAAGGACTTGAGTTAATCTTTTCGTATTGGCAATGGTTTGAGATATTTTAATCATCATTTTCTCTTTTTATTTCATCAAACTTTTTTAAAAGGATTCAGTTCTATAAAGCATGTATATATTTTTTGAAATTGTTGTGAGCATTCCTCACAAAGTGTAACTATTATAGACTTAATATACAATTAATTTACTAAGAATAAATTAAGTTTATCAAAGTAATCAATAAAATATAAAGAGAAAAATCTGGAAATCGCACATGCCAAGATTCATAATTGATATTAGAATATATTATCTATAAAGCATGATGAAAGCTTTAACGGGATATATTTATCTAGAGGGAATATATAATGAATGATACAGAGATGAATTTAAATATATTAAAAAAATCCATATACCCACTGTTTCTTTTGGCTGTAGCGTATGTTTTATTTTCTAGTGGTGATGCAAAGACTATTATCGCTGGAATTGCCGTATTTTTAATTGGTATGGTATTTATGGAAGATGGTTTTAAACTATTTAGTGGTGGTATGCTAGAGAGTGTTTTAAAAAGTAGTACTTCTTCTGTACCAAGGGCAATAGGTACTGGTTTTTTAGCTACAGCAATCGTTCAAAGTTCATCTTTAATATCTATCATTGTTATCTCATTTTTAAGTGCTGAACTTATTACTCTTAGTGGAGCTATTGGTGTTGTTTTTGGCTCAAATATCGGTACAACTACAACTGCTTGGATAGTTTCTACCTTTGGTGTTAAGATAAAAATTGCACAATTTGCAATGCCTATGCTGATTTTTGGTGTTATTTTTAGATTTAATAAACATAAAACCTATCAAGGCTTAGGAAATATACTTGTAGGTTTAGGTTTTGTATTTTTAGGTATCAGTTTTATGAAAGAGGGGTTTGATGCTCTAAAGGGTGGACTTGATTTAGCAGAGTTTGCTATGGAAGGTTACTTAGGAGTTTTAGTATATGTCCTCATAGGTACAATTGCGACTATTATCATACAATCAAGTAGTGCTACTATGGCTTTAATTATTACAGCATTAGCCACAAATCAAATTTTATATTTTAATGCATTAGAACTTGCTATTGGTGCAAATATTGGGACAACAGTAACAGCCATTATTGGTTCTTTAGCTTCAAATCAAAATGGAAAGAGATTAGCAGTAGCACATTTTATTTTTAATATGGTTACAGGTTTTATAGCTATAGTTTTTTTATATCAACTTGCCGATTTAGTAGGTTTCCTCTCTTCAAAGATAGGTATAGCTGATGATGATTATGCTATGCAATTAGCTCTGTTTCACACTATATTTAATCTTATTGGTGTTTTAGTAGTAGCTCCTTTTACCTCTAAACTTGTTACTTTTCTTGAGAGTATATTTGTCCAAGGGAGAAGAGACATATCAAGAGCAAGATATTTAGATAAGGCAGTTGCAGAGGTACCTGAAGTTGCACTTGTAGCTTTAAGAAAAGAGATACTTCATCTTTATGATAATGCCACAGAGGTACTTTCTCATGCCCTCTCACTTCATAGACATACATATGTTGGTATGGGTGATGAGATAAATAAAGCTGTTGAATCCTCAGTAAAGATGATAGATATAAATGTTGATGATTTTTATGAGAAAAAAATTAAAATGCTTTATGGAGATATTATAAATTATGCAACTATATCCCAAGAAAATATGAGTGTCGAAGATAAGCATAAAATCTACTCTTTAAAGATTGCATGTAGAGATATTGTTGAAGCCATCAAAGATGTAAAAATTTTACAAAAAAATGTAAATAAATTTTTAAAAAGTAAAAATGAATATATAAAAGGTGAATACAACTACTTAAGAGAAGAGATAGCAAAAACTTTAGATGGTATTCATACATTAAAAAATAATAATAGTGATGATTTTGATGTTTTAGCAAAAATAAAACTTTTAGAAGAGAGTTTAAATTCTCTTGATATGATTAAAAATGGGAGAATAGATAAGTTGATTAGAAATAATTCCATAGAAACAAAGATGGCTACTTCACTTATAAATGATAGTGCATTTGCTTATGAAATTTCTAAAAATCTTATTCATGTGGCTACTATCCTTTGGATAGAAGATAGAGAAATTCAAGAACTAGGAGAATAGTAATGAAGTTAAAAAAATTATTTAAAAAAGTTGAAAAGTTTTTTAATAAAAATGAGTTGGAACAAGAACAAAACATTAAAAAAAGAAAAAAATTGATAGTTTCATTAGAAAAAAAGATAAACTCTATGAAAGAAAAAATCAAAGAGTTAAGTGATGAAGAAGAAAGGGCAAATAAAAAGAGAGAGATAGAGGTTTTAAAAAAATTAAAAAATAAGTTACAAAAAGAGAAAAATATATCAGAGGAAGAATAAGTACCTCTCCATAAAGAACCCCAACTTTAGAAGCTTAAAAAGAGGGCTAATGCAAGGTGAAGATTTATTTGAAAGGAAATTTACATAATGTTTAATAAAAAAAAGTTTTTATCATCACAAGAGGGTAAAATATTTATAGTGGGGATATTACTGCTTTTTGGATGGTTTATGAGTATTGTCGGTGTATATATGTTCTCAGTGAATGATGCGAATAAATTAGTAGTTATGAGTGTTACAAACTTTTTCTTTGGACGGGCTGCTGGTATATCTTATGGTTACACAGTAGAGTTTAGTGATGGCATAATAATCTTTATGAATATGATGATAGAGTTTATAATGGTGATGATAATCTATCCTCTGTTTGTCCTTAGTTGGAACAAATCTCTTCATATAGGTTTTTTAAGGCATTTTTTTATAAGTGTAAAAAGGCAGAGGATAAAATATAAATCTTTTTTTGAAAAATACGGTAAATATGGACTCTTTGTATTTGTCTGGTTCCCTTTTTGGATGACAGGTCCAATCGTAGGTGCGATAATAGGCTTTTTAATAGGAATAAGGCATTATTACACAATGCTTATAGTTCTTAGTGGAACTTCTCTAGCAATAGTAATATGGACATATTTTTTAAAAGAGATAATTGTTGCACTAAATCAAGTAAGTGCAAATGCTTCATATATAGTTTTAGGTTTAATAGTTGTAATCGTACTTATGTTAAAATTAATAAAAAGTAGAGAGGGGTAGTTTAATGTGTCAGGATTGTGGTTGTAGTATAACTGAAATGGCTCATGAACATCATCATGATAATCCACAGTTAAATGATAAAAAAACTGTAGA
>JAGGWE010000211.1 GCA_021157665.1 Sulfurimonas sp. | reverse complement strand
GATATGCTTCATCATATCCCATCGAGATAGCTTTTTTCAAAGAAACATCAAAAGATGGTGGTCCCATTGAACAAACTATAAGTTTTGCTTCTGGATTATCTATCTTCATTTGAAGACCAGCTTCTAAAGCATATCCACAATCTATATTGATAATTGATTTTGCCTTGGTTCTATCCATTAAACCATCATCACCCATTCTCATTTCAGATGGTAAAGGAACCTGTTTCATTAAACTAATTATTGTTAAAGCCATATTATATTCTCCTCTATCTACATCATATTGTAATCTGGACCGTCACCACCATAAGGTGTAGTCCAAGTAATTCCACTGTTTGGTGATTTAATATCACATGTTTTACAGTGAACACAGTTTTCAGCGTGCATTCTTAACGATTTAGCACCACTTTTTTTATCAATATGAAGTTCATAAACTTCAGCTGGACACATAGATGCACATGCCAAACCATACTCATTTATATTTGATGCTTGAAATTGTTCTTCATTATTTACAACTAAATGAACAGGTTGAATTTCATCATGCATAGCTTTTGAGTAATAAACAGTTGTAACTTTATCAAATGTAAGTTTTTTATCATATTCTAATTTACCTGCAAATCTTGTTGCAAAGGGTTGCTTAGAAAATTGACTTATTTTTTTAGTAGTAAGATTATCAGCTTCAACTTCTGGAACCATTAAACAAGCACCACCAGTTACAAGTTGCACACCCATTTTAATACCACCAAGAATCATACCATCTTGCATTACTGCTCTCATATTTCTTGTTGGATAAAGCTCTGTATATATAGAACTAGCATTTACTAACTCTTCATATTTAGATAATACCTCTTTAGAAGTATTATTGTTTATAAGTGCTTCAACAGCAGTTTGGGCAGCACAAATACCACTTCTTACAGCTAAGTGAACACCTTTAAGCCTTGCAGTTGTTAAGAAACCTGCACTATCACCAACTATCAGCATATTATCAGCATAAAATTTTGGTACTGAGTTCCAACCACCCTCTGGAAGTGTTTTTGCTCCAGCTTCGATAACTGAACCACCTTCAAGAATTTTTGCAACATATGGATGAGTTTTCCAAACTTGAGTAGCAGCATGGATATCAAAAGATGGGTCTTGATAATCAAGCCCAACAACAAGTCCAATAGCAACTCTATTATCACTCATTCCATATATAAAACCACCACCAAACTCTTCTTTATCATTAAGAGGATAACCAAAAGTATGTTTAACTGTACCGGCTTCAATATTTCCCTCAGGAACTTTCCAAATCTCTTTAACACCTAAAGAGTATATTTGAGGATTTTTACCAGCATCAAGATTTAATTTTTCAATTACAGTTTTAACTGCAGAACCTCTAGTTCCTTCAGCAAATACTGTAATACCAGCTTCAATAGTTGTACCCTCTTGAAAGTTCTTTTGTTTAACTCCATGATGATCAACACCAGTATCTTTAGTTTTTACACCAGTTACTTTATTGTCTTCATCATAAACAACAGAATCAACAGAAAAGCCAGTGTATATCTCTACACCTCTCTCCTCAGCTAATGATGCTAAGTATTTACAAACTTGACCTAAAGATGCAATATAATTACCATCATTAGACATATATGGTGGGTGAAATGGTAAAGTCATCTCTCCACTTTCGTTTAGTTTTGTAACTTCATCAGCTCCAACGAGTGAATCAAATGGAAGACCATCAAACTCACCTGTTGTTAACAGATGTTTAAAAACTTCTGGTCTTATTACAGCACCAGATAGTATATGTGCACCAATAGAAGAACCTTTTTCAACAAGCATGATTCTTTTATCTACACCTTTTTGTTTTAATCTATCTGCTAAAGAAATTGCTGTTGCGAGACCAGACGGTCCTCCTCCAACGATTAGTACATCAGTAGAAATAACATTTCGATTATCCATTTAGCACTCCATAAAATTATTGAAATATATAAATTTCAATTATAAAATCACTCAATATCAATTTAACATTAAGCGTTATATATGGTAACTAATATTAAGTAAATTTTAAATTTATAAATGGTTTCTATGTGAGAAATGAGATTTTTGTTGTAACTTAATGAAACATGATGAAGTTTATAATAAAAACAAATGTGTAATAAAACTTATATACTAGATTCCGTTTTGAAAACGGAATCATAAATGATTGAAATTAAGACTATTTTAAATCGTCAAAAAAACCATTTGAATAAAGAATATCAACCATCTCTTGAACTGAAGCTACAGAGTTTTTAAATCTAGTTTTTTGTAGTTGTTTTAGTGTCATCTCTATAATTTGTTCACCACCACCAGCACCAATTGTTACAGGAACACCACTTACAATTCCTTCGTAACCATATTCTCCATCAAGCATCATTGCACATGAGTGAATCTGTTTAGTATCTTTTAAAATTGCATCAACCATCACAGCTGTTGATTTAGCAGGTGCATAATAAGCTGAACCATCTCCAAGAAGATTTACAATTTGAGCTCCACCATTTCTAGTTTTCTTAACAATCTCACCAATCTCCTCGGAGTCAAGTAAATCATCAATAGGTACACCAGCAACTGTTGTAAATTTAGGAAGAGGAACCATAGTATCACCATGTCCACCCATTACAGTAGCACGAAT
>JAGGWE010000112.1 GCA_021157665.1 Sulfurimonas sp. | reverse complement strand
TGGATAAAGAGGCATTAGAACTTTCACTTAGGACAAAAATAGCACACTACTTTTCACGCTCCAAACAAAGAATTTGGAAAAAAGGTGAATCAAGTGGTCATACTCAAACTATTCACTCTTTTAATATAGATTGTGATAATGATACACTTCTTATAAAAGTAACGCAAAAAGGTGTAGCTTGTCATACGGGTCGTAGAAGTTGTTTTTTTACAGAGTTAGAATCTGGTGAAACTAATTCTGAAGTTGAAGTAAGTGCACATGCCATGTATGGTGTGATTGATACTCTTTATCATACGATTCAAGAGCGAAAAAATGCAGATCCATCTTCATCTTGGACAGCAAAACTTTTTGCAAAAGGTGATAATACAATTTTGAAAAAAGTTGTAGAAGAATCTGGAGAGTTTTGTTTTGCATATAAAGATAATGATGATGCTGAAATGGTTTATGAGGCTGCTGATTTAACTTATCATATGTTAGTTGCACTTGCTGCTAAAAATATTTCACCTGATAGAATAAAACAAGAGTTAGCTCGTAGATTTGATATGAGTGGGATTGCTGAGAAAAATTCTAGAAAAGATTAACTAATGAAAGCAAAAATTACTGCTTTTATAGATACATTGATTATGTATGATTATATTTTATTTGGTAGTGCTTTTGTTTTATTTATTCTTTTTATAATTCTTGGGATAGTTCTAAGAAAAAAAATAGTTTTGGCTATTTTTTTAATTATTTTAGCTTTTATGATACTTCTTCTTGCTCCCACTCTTGGATATGTAAAAATGCATGAGTTTCTTTTTAAAAATACAATAACTTTAACATCACAAAAAAAACTAGAGTTTACTCAAGCAATAGTTATTAAAGGTAGTATAAAAAATGAATCAAAGTTTGATTTTACAAGTTGTAAAATAACAGTTAAAGCGCATAAAGTAAGTAAAAATAAATTAAAAAATTATCTGTATCAGTTTAAAATAATTAAAAAAGCGTCGATAATTAAAGAGGATATACAAAAAGGGCAAATGAAAGATTTTAAACTTTTTATAGAACCTTTTATATATTCTAAAGAGTATAATCTTACTATAGGGGCGAAGTGTAAATGACATTATTAAATTACTGGCACTATGTATTCTTAGGTATTTCATTACTTGTTTTTATTGGTGGTGTTATTAGTTCTTTGAGACAAGAGAAAAAGTTAATTTTACCTATGCTTATCTCTGTAACTTTAATATCAGTTTTGTTTGCAATTTTTTCAGTTTTAGTAGTTGATAAATATACAAAAAAAGTAGAACTTTTGAAGGTAAAAAATAAAAGACTTCTAAGCACTGAACAAATTATATATACAGGTTTTGTCAAAAATATTGGTAATTATCCTATTGGTAAGGTTACTTTTAAAGTGAAACTTGTAAATAAAGGTCATGCTACAGGAAATGTAAAAGGTGGTAATTTTTATAAACCAAGTGGAATAGTGGAGTTTTTTGGCGGTGGGTTTAGTATGCATAATGATAAGCCTCAGTCTATTACAAAAGAGTTTTTAGTAGCAAAAAATTTAAAACCTGGTACTGCTAAACCTTTTAGAGTTTATTTTAAATATCCAGGTTATTTTAGAAGTGTAGCAGATTTTACAGAGGTATCTGGAAAATAAAACTCTTTATCTTTAGTATTTTAGTCCTATAGATTTTAAAGCTTTATTTATATGCTTTATTTGTCTGTTTTTATCTCTACACCATTGTGGGGCTAATAATGAGTCATCATCTATCCCTGCTGTTACCCTTTGAACTGATACATTTTTAGGTTTTATCTCTATTGTTTTTACTAAAACATCAAGATATTCATCTTCACTGATGGGTATAAATTTACCACTAACAAAATCATTTGCAAGTGCAGTTCTTTTTACAACATAAAGAGGGTGGTATTTAACGGAGTCTATACCCCATTTATAAGCCTCTTTTGCTGTTTCAATCATCATCTCTTTAGTTTCATCTGGTAAGCCAAAGATTAGATGTCCACATACATGTAAACCAGCTTTTTTTGATTTTAGTATCCAGTTTTTAACATTTTGACTATCATGACCACGATTTATCTTATCTAGTGTTTCATCAAAAATTGATTGGATACCAAACTCTATCCAAATCTCTTTAGTTTTATTTAACTTGGCTAAAAATTCAAGAGTTTCCTCTGTGATACTATCACTTCTTGTTCCAACACTAAGTCCAACAACATTATCTAAAGAGAGAGCTTTTTCATAAAGTGCTTTTAGTGTTTCAAAGGGAGCGTAAGTATTTGTAAATGATTGAAAATATACTAAAAATTTTTCAGCACCATATTTTTCTTTTTGTATTTTACTAATCTCTTTAAATTGGATTTCAAGTTGTTCTAGTTGTTTTTGTAAAAATGGATTTTCTTTTGAGTCTAGGTTAAGGTAAAAACCTTTTAACTCTTTTATCTCATTTGTACTTGCAGAAAAAGAGTCGTTTTCACAAAAAGTACATCCACCTTTTGCTACAGTTCCATCAATATTTGGACATGTAAAACCAGAGATATTTATCCCTACCTTATAGACTTTACAACCGAATTTATCTTTTAAATAGTTTCCGTAAGTATAGATTTGTTTCATTAAATTACATACTTTCCTGTAAAACAAGCTGTACAGTAGTTTTCTTCATTATTAGCATTTACACTTCTAAGTAGTGCCTCTTCATCAAGATAAGCTAATGAATCAGCTTCAATGTATTTACAAATCTCATCATTAGTCATATTTGCAGCAATTAGATTTTCTTTACTTGGAGTATCGACACCATAAAAACATGGATCAGTTGTTGGAGGAGATGAAACTCTCATATGAACCTCACTAGCACCTGCTTCTTTTAACATTCTGATAATTCTTCTTGAAGTTGTACCACGAACAATGGAGTCATCAATAACAATAACTTTTTTGCCTTTGATGATTTCAGTCATAGGAGATAATTTCATCTTAACTTTTAAATCTCTCATCTCTTGAGTTGGCTCTATAAAAGTACGACCAATATAGTGATTTCTCATAATTCCCATCTCATAAGGGATACCACTTTCTTGGGCATAACCAATAGCTGCAGGAACTCCACCATCTGGAACAGGTACAACAATATCAGCTTCAATAGGCTTTATTTTAGCTAACTCTTTACCCATATTTTTTCTTGTTTGATATACAGATTGACCAAAAACTTGAGAATCTGGACGAGCAAAATATACATACTCAAAAATACAGTGTTTAGGTGTTGGCTCAAAAACTTTAATACTTTTTGGCTCTCTTCCCTCTTTAAAAATAAGAAGTTCCCCTGGTTCAATATCTCTTACAAACTCAGCACCAACTAAATCAAATGCACATGTTTCAGATGCAACGATATAGCCACCATTTGGAAGGCGACCTAATGATAATGGACGAAAACCATGTCTATCTCTCATTGCAAACATTTTAGTTCTACTTAAAAATACAAGTGAAAATGCACCCTCAATTTTTTTAACAGCATCTATAATTCTTGGTGTTAATTTATCCTCTTCACTTTTAGCAATAAGGTGGATAAGATTTTCCGTATCCATAAAAGTTTGAAAAATTGCACCTTTTTTAATAAGAGCATTACGAACTTCATCTGCATTTGTTAGATTACCATTATGAACAATTGCCATTTCACCTAAATCATATCTAGCAAATACTGGTTGAGCATCTAAAATAGAATCATCACCAGCAGTTGAGTAACGAGTATG
>JAGGWE010000094.1 GCA_021157665.1 Sulfurimonas sp. | reverse complement strand
TTGATAATTGAATTTATCTCTTTTATAACTTCAACTTCTTCGCCTAAACTATCTTCACCTTTTAAAACTATATAAGCAAAAATACCCTCACCTTTAAGTTCATGTGGTTTACCAACAACTGCAACCTCAGCTACATTTGAATGTTTTTTGATAGCTGCTTCAACTTCAGCAGTTCCCATTCTATGCCCAGATACATTGATAACATCATCAGTACGACCAGTAATAGTGATATAACCATCATTGTCATAGTTTGCACCATCCCCTGTAAAGTAAACTGGCTTACCATCTTTTTTAACATCACCAAAGTATGATTTTATAAATCTTTCCTCATCACCCCATACACCACGAATCATTGAAGGCCAAGGTCTAGTAATACACATATAACCACTCTCCCCTGCTCCAACTTTCACACCAGTCTCAGGGTCTAAAATTTCACCAATAATTCCGGGAAGAGATAAAGTTGCACATCCTGGCTTAATCGGTGTAGCACCTGGAAGTGGAGAAACCACATGTCCACCAGTTTCAGTTTGCCAGTAAGTATCTACAATCGCACATTTAGAATTTCCAACCTCTTCATAGTACCATTTCCAAGCAGGTGGATCAATCGGCTCGCCAACTGTTCCAAGAACTTTAAGTGATGACAAGTCATATTTAGCAGGTGCATCTTCACCCATTTTATGTAAAACTCTAATCGCAGTTGGTGCAGTATAAAACTGATTAATTCTATGATTTTCAACCATTGCCCAAGGACGACCAGCATCAGGGTAAGTGATAACACCCTCAAACATAACAGTCGTTGCACCCATAGCTAAAGGTCCATAAACTATATAAGTATGTCCCGTAATCCAACCAACATCAGCAGTACACCAGTAAGTATCATTCTCTTTTACATCAAATACCCATTCCATAGTCATTTGAGCCCATAAAATATACCCAGCAGAGTTATGTTGAACACCTTTTGGTTTACCAGTAGATCCTGATGTATAAAGTAAGAAAAGTGGGTCTTCTGCATCCATCACTTCAGCTTTACAATGTGTTGATTTATCTTTAATTAGTTCATTGTAAGAATAATCTCTTCCTGCTACCCAGATAACATCCTCATTATTTCTCTCAACAACAAGAACTTTCTCAACTGGAGTTTCACCCTCAAGTGCAGCATCAACAACTGGTTTTAACATATATGGCTTAGTTTTTCTAAATGCTCCATCAGCAGTAATAACTACTTTTGCCTCAGCATCAATAATTCTATCTTTAAGAGCCTCACTTGAGAATCCACCAAAGACAATAGAGTGAATAGCACCTATTCTCGCACATGCCAACATCGCATAAGCAGCTTCAGGAATCATCGGCATATAGATAACAACTCTATCACCCTTTTTAACTCCAAAATCCTCTTTTAGTAGGTTTGCAAATTTATTCACATTTTTATATAAATCTAGATAAGTGATAGTTTGAACATCACCTCTATCACCCTCAAAAATTATTGCAGCTTTATTTTTACGAGTATCTAAATGACGGTCAATACATTGATGAGCAACATTTAGTTTCCCACCATCAAACCATTTTACAAATGGAGCCTTAGACTCATCTAAAACATTTGTAAATGGTTCTATCCAATCTATTTTTTCTTTTGCAAAGTCACCCCAAAAACCTTCATAATCATTTATAGCTTTATTTTGAAGAGCATTATACTCATCCATATTTTTTATACGAGCATTTTTTGAAAACTCTGGATTTGGATTAAAAATTTGTTTTTCTGACATTGTTCTTCCTTAATTTTATTTTGTTGTTAATTTTAAATATATCATCGCTGTCATGATTGCATCATTTACAGCATTGTGTACTCCCATATTGGGAATATCATAATTTTTCAAGATTGTATCGAAGCGTAAATCAATATTTCCTTGTGGTATCAAAGTAATTTCTTTTTCAAAATAAATCTCAGAAACTTCAATCATCTCATTTGGCAATGTAATTCCAAGCATAGGCTTAATATACTTATTAATCATTGCAACATCAAACTCTAAATAGTAACCTATTAATGGTTTTGAGCCAATAAAATGTAAAAAATCTTCAATCGCTTCTTTTACATTTGTAGCATTTTTTAAATCACACTCTCTAATTCCGTGTATTTCAATACTCTTCGCATTTATCTCCTTAGAATTTTTAACAAAAACCTCAAAAGTCTCAGAGGTAATAATTTTATTGCCTTTAATCTTAACAGCACCGATTGATAAAATCTCATCCTCTTTCGGATTTAAGCCTGTAGTTTCAGTATCAAATACAATATATTCATCATTCTGATTTTCTTCAAATAAAAATTCAAATTCTGGATTATTCAAGCTTAACAGATTTCTCTTTTTCTTGAAATTATTCCACATGTGCCCGAACGAAGTGACAAATACTCTTGGGGTGCCAAACATTACTAACTAACCATCTCTAAATGAAAATGAAAACTCATAAACTTTTTAAATTTATTTATGATTTTAAAACTATCTTTTAACAGATCTCTTTGAATTTTTTCTAAACTCTTTGGATTTATATAATTACTTTGATTTATATCTTTTGATTCAAGCATTGCCCCAAGACGAATAGCCGATAAAGAATCAAAACTTTCTATCAACTCAGTTGCAAAATTTTTATCTATAATTCCTAAATTATTTAACTCTTTAATTCTTTCAATAGTATTTGTAGCTTCCACTCCATACTGCAAAGACAAGGTTCTAACACCATGAACTAGAGCAAAGATTCCACCTTTTTTCAAGTCAAGCTTATTGTTATACTCTTTTTCAAGAACAAAACCTGAAAAAAGTGATAAAGGTGTTTCAAAATTTAAAACAGCTTTTGCAATATGAGCTAAAATATCATCTCTACTATGAAAAGTTCTTCGTAAGTATTGAAGTAACTCTTTTAATAATAACTCATCTCCAGCAACATATTTAGAGTCCAAAAATATACTTAATTCTTGTACACTTTTTTCACTCATACTCGTTGACCATGAGTTTATTAACTTTTTAAAAGATGAAACATCTCTTCGCCAAAACTCATTGCTAACCATCACATCACCATCACACTTTGGAAAGCCAATCTCTAGTAAAGCTTTATTTAATTTCATCATTGGTTCTATAAAAATGCTTGTATCAACACCATTTTTAATTATCAAAGCATTATCTTGATCAGTTTTTGTAGTTTGTTCTTCTCTACCCTCACTTCCCATAACAATTAAAGCACATTTATCTCTTAAACTTTCATCAACACACATCTCAAAAACTTTTTTATAAATTTTTAAATTTAAAGCTGAAACAAGTTTTGTGATATATCTTACTTTTACACCTTTTGATTTTAAACTTACAATTAAATTTCGTAAATCATTTTGAAGATTTTTTAAATCTTCTAAGCTGTTTGCCTTATCTATTTGAACTGCAACAAGATGTGAATGATTTGCAAAATAACTAAGTAAATCTAGCTGTTCTAAAACACCAACGATTTTTTCATCTTCTGTTACAACTAACCTTTTTATCTCACTATGTGTCATAATCAAAAGAGCATTAAATAAAAAATCATTTATATCTATGCTGATAACTCCAGAACTTGCAACCTTCCTAATATTATCATTAATGTTAATATCACCTAAAAGAACTTTATCTCTTAAATCAGTATCTGTTACAACAGAATAATTATCTCCATCTTTTACAATAATGATTTTTGCTTTTAAATCTTTTTGTTTTACTAAAGAATCATATATGCTTTTATCAGCATCAACTACACATGCCGAATGTAAAAATATATCTGAAACTTTTGAGATTAAAAATGGTGTTAAATCACCACCTGCATCATATTCTTTTAGATGTTTATGCCTAGATATAAAGTCTGATAAAAAGTAGCCTTGTACTTTTTTATTTTGCATTAGTTCAAGAAAATCATCTTTTTTTATCTCATAACAAATCAAGTCTTCATCAACTACAAATTTACTATCACCTTTAGAGTAAATTAAACTATCTGCATCAAAACTATCTCCAGAAATATAAACATTATGAATTTCATCATCAATAATCTCATTTACAGAACCTTTAATGATTATGTAAAAAGCGATTGATAGAAGATTTTTAGAGATTAAAAGTGTATCTTTAGGATAGTAAGCAATATCTATTTTTTTCACTAAATCATCAAGCGTAGAACTGCTTAATAACTCAAAAGGGTGTATAGACTCGATAAGTTTTCTTTGATCTAAAATACTCAAAATAATTACTCCGTATTTGTTAGCATGTGGGTTTATTCCACCCTCAACCAAGGAGGACTTCCGCATGCCAAGATTAGTAGATATTAATGCTCTGACGCACCCTCAGCACCGATACCAGTTTGACTTCTAACATATTGAGCTTCAAATGCTTCAATCTCTTTGACTGCATCATGAGATTTATCAGTAATTGAGAAAAACCAAATAGATGCAAATGAAACAATTACAGAGAAAAGCGCAGGATATTTATAAGGGAAAATTGCTTCTGCATTTCCTAAAATATCTACCCAAACAATTGGACCAAGGATAACAAGTATAACAGCAGTTGCTAATCCTAAAGAACCACCTATAACTGCTCCACGAGTTGTAAGCTTTTTCCAGTACATTGAAAGAAATAAAATTGGGAAGTTAGCAGATGCTGCAATAGCAAAAGCAAGACCAACAACAAAAGCGATATTTTGTTTCTCAAACATAATACCCATAATAATAGCAATAACACCTAAACCAATAGTAGCAATTTTAGATACTCTCATCTCTGCCATAGAATCTGCATTTCCTTTTTTAAATACCGAAGCATAAAGGTCATGAGAAATTGCAGATGCACCAGCTAATGTAAGCCCAGATACAACAGCTAAGATAGTTGCAAATGCAACAGCTGAAATAAAGCCTAAGAAGAAATCACCACCAACGGCATGTGACAAGTGAATAGCAGCCATATTATTTCCACCAAGAATCGGAGAACCACCATTAATAGCTTGTTTAGCTAAATCTAAATATTCTGGATTTTGTAAAACCATAACAATCGCACCAAAACCGATAATAAAAGTTAAAATATAAAAGTAACCGATAAAACCTGTTGCATAAAAAACTGATTTACGAGCCTCTTTAGCATCACTAACTGTAAAAAATCTCATAAGAATATGAGGTAAACCAGCTGTACCAAACATAAGAGCAACAGCAAGAGAGATAGCTGAGATAGGATCAGAAACCAATCCACCTGGACTCATAATCTCTATACCTTTAAGTTCTGTAGCATGTGCAAAAAGTGCTCCAAAATTAAAGTTATAATGTGCCATAACAGCTATTGCCATAAATGTTGCACCTGCAAGTAGTAAAAATGCTTTAACAATTTGCACCCAAGTTGTAGCAAGCATACCACCAAAGGTTACATAAAGAACCATTAAAACACCTACAAGAACTACTGCGATTTCATATTCTAAACCAAACAGAAGTTGAATAAGTTTACCCGCACCAACCATTTGAGCAATAAGATATAAAATTACAGTTGCAATTGAACCAGCAGCGGCTAAAGTTCTAATCGGCATTTGACGAAGTCTATAGGCTGCAACATCAGCAAAAGTATATTTACCTAAATTTCTCAAAGGTTCAGCAATCATAAAAAGGATTATTGGCCAACCAACTAAAAAACCGATTGAATAAATAAGCCCATCATAACCTTTTAAATAAACAAGACCAGATATTCCAAGAAATGAAGCCGCTGACATATAATCACCAGCTATCGCCATACCATTTTGAAAACCAGTGATTCCACCACCAGCAGTATAAAAATCTTTTGCAGATTTTGTTCTTTTAGCAGCCCAATAAGTGATACCTAAAGTTGCTCCAACAAAAATAACAAACATTACAATCGCAGACACATTAAGAGCTTGTTTTTCTATCTCTCCCTCAATGGTACCAGATGCAAAAACTGCTATTGTTCCAAGTATTAAAAATAAAAATATTCTATTCATATTCATCTAGTTTTCCTTTATTGCTTGTTTGATTTTATTGTTTAAATCATCAAATTCACCATTTGCTCTTTTAGTATAAATACCAGTTAAAATAAAAGCAAAGACAATAATTACTATACCAATAGGGATACCTATAGTTGTTACAGTATCCGCTGACATTGGTGTTCCCAATACAGATGGGTTAAATGCAATTGTAAGTATAAATGTAAAATATACCACCAACATTGCAATAGACAGCTTTATCGAAAAAGAGGTTCTTTTAGAAACCAACTCTTGATAATCTGGATTATTTTTTATTTTTTCTACGAGTTCATTATTCATAATTTTTCCTTTTAGAAACTATAGTTAGCAATGAATCTATACTCATCCCAACTTACTGTATCGCCTGCTGTATTTACATTAAAATCATTTGAAAAGTTTCCTCTAAAACGAAGTTGTAAATTTTTCACGAAGCTAGTGTTGTAGATAATATCAAAACCTGCTTCATCAGTATCATCATTTGTATAACCATTATTTTTATCCATATTATAATCTGCATAATATAAAACAGTTTTTAAATCTGGTCCAAAGTTTTTCCAGTTGTATAATGCTGCAATTTTTGTAGCTTTCGTCCCTGCTAAGAAAACATGACGAGTTACCATACCTTGAGTAAATGCTGGCATTCCACCCCAAGGTGAGATAATTGCATTTGCATAAGCATTATCTGAATCGGAATTATCTGTAGTTTCAGAGTAAGCTACATAAGCAGTAAAATTTTCTATCTTAGCACCAAATTTTAAGCCATAGTAAAAGCTATCTATTTCACCATCTCCACCAATAGCTTTTAGTTGTTTATCTCCAATATCATCCTCTTTAATAAACTGAGCGGATGCAAAAGGTTTTACACTATCAGTTAAAAGACAGTTCCAAGAATAATCAACCTGACCATAAATAATATTTACAATATCATAAGCATAATAATCCCAAAGTTGGATTTTAAGTTTATCTATCCCTGTATAAGTTGCAGAGGCAATAGAGACACCTGAAGTTGATTCATCAACAGCATATGTTCCCATATTTTCAAAATCACCAACTTGGTCTTTAGAATCAACTGCTGAATAACCACCAGTAGCAGATAAAATTCCACCACCATATGCACGACCAAAAGTACCCTGTGCAAACTTAGTTACATGAGCGGCCATTAATACGGTATCTGCTAAGTCAGTATTAGTTAAAACATAAGCTTCAAATAGATTTGGAATCATTCTAACATCATCTGCACCCATCATTGGTGTATTTAACTTTTGACGACCAGCTTTAAATGTAGTGTTATCATATTTAAATTGTAAATATGCCTCACCAAGTATTGAGTAAGATTCATTATCTTTACCTAAAAGAGTTGGATCAACTTCGGTATAATCATCTCTAGGACTATCTAATCCAAAACCATTAGTTGTATAAAGAGCAGTACCTAAACTAAGCCCTTTGTAATCAGCAGTTTCAAATTTTAAATAACCACCGACAGCATTAGCTGTTCTTGTATAATCTCCACCTGCAGATTTATCTACACTTCTAGAAATACTAAACTCTCTAATCTGACCACTAACCTTACCTTCGCTAAATATGGAACTCAAGTCATCTGCTGCATTTGCAGAGCTTAGCAATCCAATAGCTACAGTACTTAATAGTATATATTTTCTCACTATTTTCCCCTTTGGATGTATTTTCGTTTAAATGATAAAATACAAACATAGCATGAACATAGCAAAGTAGTTATATAGTATATTTATTATTTGATTTTTCATAAGTGTATATATTTGTAACAGATTTACTTCTTTTATATGTAGATAAGTACCTCTTATAAAACTATGGTTTTTCTATCATATAGCCCATACCACGAACATTTATAATCACATCCTCTTTTAAAAACTTTTTAAGTCTATTTATTTCAGCTCTTATCGTAGCATTATCAATATTTTGTTCATCCCAAACATAAATTCTAAACTTTTCAAAATCAACTACCATCCCTCTACTTCTAGCAAGTAAGTCTATTATTTGAGATTGTTTTTTACTGAGAGTTTGTGCTTCATTTTCAAACAAAAGTGAACTATGTTCTTGATCGTAACTATAATTTTTTGATAACCGTAAATGAACTCTAGGGGTATCTTTTTCTAGTTTAACCCTATCAATTCTAAGAGATAACTCTTTCAAATGAAACGGTTTTTTTAAATAATCATAGCAACCTAAATTATATGCACGAGAAATATCTTCAATATCAACCAAAGCGCTTATATATATAGTTGGTACATGAATTTTTAAATTATGCATCTGTTCTAAAAAACTAAGTCCATCAATATTTGGAACATTTATATCTAAAATTAGTAAGTCATAAGAGTTCACTTTTACTGATTCATAAGCTTTTAAACCATCAAAAAAACTCTCTATTTTATGTCCATCAGATTCTAAATACTCACAAATAGATTCATTTAACATTATCTCATCTTCAAGTAAAAGTATTTTCATTAATTTCCCATCATTTTAAATCTATATTTAAACACTGTTTGATTGTTATTTGAAGAAACTGAAATTTCAACATTTTCCTCATCACAAATACTGCGAACAAGTCTTAAACCCAAACCAAATCCATCTTGCGTACTATCTTCTCTATAATAAGCATCAAAAACTTTATCTGTATCTTTAATAATTTTTGATTTACTAGCAACAGAAAACTCTATAAATGTACCAACTTGTTTAAGTGATATAAATACAGTCTCATCTGGAAGCGTATATTTTATAGCATTAGTTATAGTATTATCTACAATTCGTTGAAGTTTTGTTTCATTAAAATATATATGTGGATTTTCTTTTTTTTGTTCATAATTAAATTTTATCCTTGATAATTCTGCAACATCTGTAAAAAAATCTATCCTAGAGCTAAGATAATCTTCAAGATTTAAAACAACTTTCGGATACTTAACTTGATCTTTTTTAACTAAATAACTTAAATCATCATAAATACTAAATATATTTTTAACAGCTACCTCTATTTTTAAAAGATTTCTATCTTTTTGATTTTTCATTACATATAATTCTATTGAGGTCAATATCACGCTTAAAGGTGTATTTGTTTCATGAACAGTATGTCTTAAAAACTCTTTTTGAGATTTTAATAAATCCTGAGAAAACTTTTTTTGCTCTTTTAAATTTTCATTTATCAATTCTAATTTAGCTGTTTTTTCTTGTACTCTATCTTCCAAACCTAAATTTAATTCTCTAAGAGAATTTTTTTGAACATTTATTTTTTCAACCATCTCATTTGCATAACCAACCATAATTTTAAAATCTTTAAAAAAAATCATATTTGGATTTATAACCTGATCATTATGTGTAGCTCTTTCAAAAAAATCTAAAAATGTTTGTGTATCTCTGTTTAATAATCTGTTAAAAATATTATTTAAGCCTAAAAATATCCCAAAGATAATAAATGAAAGAGTGATAATAACTAAGACTGTTTTTATCGTTAATGTTTTTAATGTTTTTTGTTTTTTTTCTAAAATATCATTCTCAGATATTTCAGAGTAATTAACTGTATAACTTTGTTCTAACTCTCTTTCATAATCTTCATACATATCATCAACCAACAAACCTACAAAAAGCATACTAAACATAAAAATAACTAAAACTGTAAAAATATTTGCCTGTTTTATAGTTGGATTTTTATACAATAGATTTATTTTCATAAAAAGATTATACTAAGATTTAAAAAATTTAACTATAATTGCAAAATTAAAATATAAAGGCTTACAATGTTTGGAAAAACACAATTAAAAGATTACAATATTAGTGCAGAAGATTCACTAAAACAACAATACGCAAAAGTATCTACAAGTAAAGGTGATATTTGGTTAAAACTTTTTCCAGATGAAGCACCAAATACAGTTGCAAACTTTGCACACTTAGCAAATACAGGTTTTTACAATAACTTAAGTTTTCACCGTGTAATCCCTAGTTTCATGGCTCAGGGTGGTTGTCCACTTGGTACTGGAACTGGTGGACCTGACTGGGTTATTGCTTGTGAAACATCAACTAACACTTCAGTTCACAGACCTGGTACACTTTCAATGGCACATGCTGGACCAAACACTGGTGGAAGCCAATTTTTCATCACTTTTGTTGATACTCCACACCTAGATGGTATTCACACTGTTTTTGGTGCTATCGAGGAAGATGATGAAGAAAGCTTTAAAGTTCTTAGTCAGATTCAAGGGCAAGATGCGATTAACTCTATCTCTGTTGTAGAGAGCAAGTAATATCTTAGTCCATATTTGTTGTAGCGTTGACTCTCACTTTTTTTTAGAGAAGCTACAACAGGACTATCCTCATGAAAAGCTAATCGGCTTTTTTTACGACCCTAATATCCATCCATATTCTGAATATCAACTTAGACTTTTAGATGTTGAACGCTCTTGTAAAAAACTTGGCATTGAACTATTAGAGGGTGAATACGATTATGAAAACTGGCTTCAAGCAGTTGCTGGACTTGAAAATGAACCTGAAAAAGGTGCTCGCTGTGAAGTTTGTTTTGATAAGCGTTTTATTGTAAGTGCAAAAAAAGCTCTTGAGATTGGTGAAAATAAAATCACTACAACACTACTTGTTAGCCCCTTAAAATCTCAAGAACAACTAAAAAAAGTTGGTGATGAATTTTATAAAAAACATGGAGTTGAGTTTATCGCCGTTGATTATCGCTCTGATGGTGGAACACAAGATCAATCTCGTGTAACAAAAGAGCAACAACTTTACCGTCAAGATTATTGTGGTTGTATTTTTGGTTTAAGGATGCAAAGAGAGCAACAAGACCGTTTAATGGATGAGATGTTTTCTCCTATTTCTGGGCAAACTTTACCTGCTTCAATTGAAGAAAGATTAGAGATATATAAGTATCGAAATTCACTTGAAAATAAAGGTATAAAATATAAAATCATAAAACAAAAGTTTTTAAACTACCGTCAATTTAATTTTAAACTCCTCCTTGGCAAAAAAGAAGTTCTACCAGCTTATGCACTTTCTTACTCAACTCTCCCAAGAAAAAAAGCTCAAGGTCGTATAGAGTTTGAAGATAAAAATATCCACTATTTTAATCGAGAAGAGATTATATTTATCAATTTAGAACACTTTAACTCCAAATGCCAAACAAACTATAAAAATATAAAAGAGTTGATTTTCAATCCTCCAAGTTTTGATGATGAATTTAAATTCAGAAACATCTTGGCATGTGGGAATTACAATCTTACACCAATTATTGTAGTTAATAAAATCCCACATGCCAAGCTTACGATAGAACTTGATTCAAAAACTTACGAAGATGTCAGAGAAAAACTAATCATTTTATAATGTAAATTAGGGTAAAATGGTCGAAATTATTTATAAGGCTTTACATATGACTATGGATGTTATGGAAATTCAAGAAATCATTCCTCACCGTTACCCTTTTTTACTTTTAGATCGTGTTACAGATGTTGTTCAAAATGAATCACTTACTGGATATAAAAATGTAACTATTGGAGACAATGTATTTCAAGGTCATTTCCCAGGTCACCCTATCTACCCAGGTGTTATGATTTTAGAAGGTATGGCTCAAGCTGGTGGTATTTTAGCATTTAAAAGCATGGATATGACTAAAGAGGAAGCAGCAAATAAAGTTGTTTATTTTATGAGTATAGATAAAGCAAAATTTCGTGCTCCAGTAAAACCAGGTGATAGACTAGAATACCGTATTAATGTTATCAAGCAAAAAGGTGCTATCTGGGTACTTGATGGTAAAGCTTTCGTTGATGATACTTTAGTTTCTCAAGCTGAACTAAAAGCTATGATTGTTGATAAATAAAGGTTAATATTTTGAGCAAAATATCCCCACATGCCATAATCGAAGATGGTGCTGTTATTGGTGAAAATGTAGAAATTGGTGCTTTTTGTTTTGTATCAAGTCAATCAATTATTGGCGAGGGAACTACAATCGCACAAAACTCTTGTATTTACGGAAAAACAACTATTGGCAAAAACAATAAAATATTTTCACATGCCGTGATTGGTTCTATCCCACAAGATTTAAAGTTTAATGGTGAAGATGTTGAACTAATAATTGGCGATAACAATACTATCAGAGAGTTTACACTTTTTAACCCTGGAACTAAAGGTGGTGGTGGTAAAACGATTGTTGGAAATCATAACCTTTTTATGGGCTATGTTCACCTTGGTCATGATGTTATCATCGGAAATCACTGTATTTTAGCAAATGCCGCTACCTTAGCTGGGCATGTGGAACTTGGTGATTTCGTTGTAATTGGTGGAATGACACCTATTCATCAATTTATCCATATTGGTGATTACGCGATGGTTGGTGGAGCTTCAGCTCTTGCTCAAGATGTACCACCATTTTGTATGGCAGAGGGAAATCGTGCAAGTTTAAGAGGACTTAATCTAACTGGACTTAGACGCAAGCTAGAGAGAGATGATATAAATGCACTAAAATCTGCCTATAGAGAACTGTTTGAATCTGGTCAACCACTAAAAGAGACAGCAAGTAAAATATTAGAAGAGACAACAAACCATTATGTAAATGACTTGTGTGACTTTGTATTAAAAACAAAAAGAGGAATCCCATTTGAGAGAAAGAACATATGATAAGTAGAAAATGTAGCTTTTGTGATGCTGTAGAAAGTGATTTAAATCCTTTAATCGCTGGTAATGGTGTTTATATTTGTAAAAACTGTGTAACTTCTGCATATAAAATTATGTTTGGAGATGAAAAAGTAACAAACACTACTCAAGACAAAGAGTTAGTTGATGCAGTTACAAAACTTATGACACCAAAAGAGTTAAACAATTTTTTAGGTGAATATATTATCGGTCAAGAGAGAGCTAGAAAACTTTTAAGTGTAGCTGTATATAACCACTATAAAAGAATTTTTAAAGATACAGAGTCACTCGATGATGATACAGAGATTGCAAAATCAAATGTTTTACTTATCGGTCCAACTGGTTCTGGTAAAACACTTATGGCTCAAACTATTGCTAGAGTTTTAAATGTTCCTATAGCCATAGCAGATGCTACGAGCTTAACAGAAGCTGGATATGTTGGAGAAGATGTTGAAAATATTTTAACTAAACTTCTTCAAGCTGCTGATGGTGATATAAAAAAAGCTGAGCAAGGGATAGTTTTTATAGATGAAGTAGATAAAATCTCAAGAATGAGTGAAAATCGCTCTATCACTAGAGATGTATCTGGTGAAGGTGTTCAACAAGCACTTTTAAAAATTATAGAAGGTGCGCAGGTAAACATCCCACCAAAAGGTGGAAGAAAACACCCTAATCAAGAATTCACTTCTATTGATACAACAGGTATATTATTTATCTGTGGTGGTGCTTTTGATGGTCTTGATGAGATTTTAAAGAAAAAACAGGGTGAAAATGTTTTAGGTTTTGGTCACGATAAGAAAACTAAAGATGAACAAAAAATGACTTACGATATGGTTGAACCTGATGACTTAGTTCATTATGGACTTATCCCTGAACTTGTTGGTCGTCTTCCTATCATCGCTTCACTAAATGAGATTACAGAAGAAGATATGGTTCGTATTTTAACTGAGCCAAAAAACTCTCTTATTAAACAATATAAAAAACTTTTCTCAATTGATGAAGTTGAACTTAATTTTGAAGATGATGCACTAATTTCAATTGCTGCAAAAGCTATAAAAAGAAAAACTGGAGCTCGTGGACTTCGTGCAATTTTAGAAGAAAACATGATAGATATTATGTATGAACTTCCTGAATACGGTGGTTATGAAGTTTTAATAACTAAAGATGTTATTGATAAGGGTGAAGCACCTATATATATAAAAAAACAAACTAAAAAAACAGCATAAGGCACAAATATGATATTTAATAAAATAGTCGGATTATTTTCTAACGACTTATCAATAGATTTAGGAACTGCAAATACAATTGTAATTGCTAAAGGTAGAGGAATTATAATCAATGAACCTTCTGTTGTTGCTGTAAAAACTGAAAAATATGGTCAACAAAGAGTTTTAGCTGTTGGGCAAGAAGCAAAAGATATGGTTGGTAAAACTCCAGGAAATATTAAAGCAATCCGTCCAATGAGAGATGGTGTTATTGCTGATTTTGATATGACTGAAAAAATGATTAGAAAATTTATAGAAAAAGCTCATGGAAGAAGTAGTTTAATCTCTCCTAGAATTATTATATGTGTTCCATATGGTTTAACTCAAGTTGAGAGAAAAGCTGTTCGTGAATCAGCTTTAAGTGCAGGAGCAAGAGAAGTATTTCTTATAGAAGAACCAATGGCAGCAGCTATCGGTTCAGGTATTGACATTCGTGAACCTAAAGGAAACTTAGTTGTTGATATTGGTGGTGGTACAACAGAGATTGGGGTTGTTTCACTTGGTGGACTTGTACTTTCTAAATCTATCCGTACTGCTGGAGATAAAATAGATCAAGGGATTGTTAGCTATGTTAGAAAAAAATACAATCTTCTTATTGGTGAAAGAGTTGCAGAAGAGATAAAAATTAACATAGGAACTGCAGTTGTACTTGATAAAGAATTAACAATGATTGTTAATGGTAGAGATCAAGTTGAAGGACTTTTAAGTTCAGTTGAATTAACAAGTGAAGATGCTAGAGAAGCTATGAAAGAACCACTTGTAGAGATCGCTGAAGCTCTTCGTGATGTGCTTGAAAAAATGCCACCAGACTTAGCTGGAGATATTGTAAACCATGGTATTATCTTAACTGGTGGTGGTGCTTTAATTCGACAACTTGATAAGTATTTATCAGATATAGTTAAAATTCCTGTTTTTGTAGCAGATGAACCACTTTTAGCAGTTGCCAGAGGAACTGGTCGTGCTCTTGAAGAGATAGATTTACTACAAGAACTTTTCGACAATGAATAAAGAGCTTTTTAGCTTTTTATCGATATTTATTGCACTTTTAATTGGTGCTATATACTACACAAATACAATTCAAGCACCTTTTATTGAATCTTTAAATCATTTAAAGAGTAGTTATCATCAAGGTATAAAATTTACACAAGACAGTATAACTAAACACTTTTTTCAAGCCTCAGAAATAACTAGATTAACAAATAAACTTCAAAATCATGAACACAACCACCTTGTTATGCAACAATTAGCTTCTGAAATAAATGACCTATTTCAAGCAAACAAATCAAACTTAAAAACTAATCCAAAAGTTGAACTTGTTCGTACAATATCTTATGAAGAGTTTGGAAATTTCAACCGACTTTGGATAGAGATAGAAGATTATAATAGTTCTAAGATTTATGGCTTAACATATAAAGAGATTGTCGCAGGTATAGTTATCTCAAAAAATAATCACCCACTCGCTCTATTAAATAAAGATATAAAATGTACATATGCTGTACATGTTGGCTCAAAATTAGCACCAGGAATTGCACAAGGAAATAATGAGCAAAATATAGTTGTAAAATATATCCCTGCATGGTTTGAAATAAATGAAGGTGATGAAGTTACAACATCAGGCTTAGATAAAATCTTTTTTAAAGGTTTGAAAGTTGGAAAAGTTATCTCAACAAGTAAATCCCAAGGGTTTCAGACTGCAATAATATCACCATACTACAAATCAAATAACCCAAATTATTTTCATATGATTACAAGAGAGAGATAAAACTCATCAAATCTTAAGTGCCTTTTAGATATAATCTCTAAATTTTTAAGAGATTATTCAAAAGGTAAAAAATGCCAAAACGCACCGACATTAAAACTATTTTACTTATAGGTTCTGGTCCTATTATTATTGGTCAAGCTTGTGAGTTTGACTACTCTGGAACACAAGCCGTTAAAACTTTAAAAGAGTTAGGTTATCGTGTGGTACTTATCAACTCAAATCCTGCAACTATTATGACAGATCCAGAATTTGCAGATAGAACTTATATCGAACCAATCAAAGAAGATGTTATTGCAAAAATCATTAAAGCTGAAAATGTAGATGCAGTTCTTCCAACTATGGGTGGACAAACTGCACTGAATGTTGCAACTTCTATGTATGAAAAAGGGATGCTTGAGGGTATAGAGTTTTTAGGTGCAACTCCAGAAGCTATCCATAAGGGTGAAGATCGTTCAGCTTTTAATGAAGCTATGATAAAAATCGGTATGGATTTACCAAAAAGTGCTAATGCATATACTGTTGATGAAGCGATTGAAGTGGTAAAAGAGATTGGTTTTCCTGTAATCTCTAGAGCTTCTTTTACACTTGCAGGTGGTGGCTCAGGTGTAGCATACAACATGGAAGAGTTTAAAAAATTAGCTGAGGAAGGTCTATCAGCTTCTCCAGTAAATGAAATCGAAATCATGGAATCTATGCTTGGTTGGAAAGAGTACGAGATGGAAGTTATCCGTGATAAGGCTGATAACTGTATTATCGTTTGTGCTATTGAAAACTTTGATCCTATGGGTGTTCATACTGGTGACTCAATCACTGTTGCACCTGCACTTACTTTAACTGATAAAGAATACCAAAGAATGCGTAATGCTTCTTTTGATATTTTAAGAGAGATTGGTGTTGATACTGGTGGATCTAATGTTCAGTTTTCAATCTGTCCTAAAACTGGTAGAATGATTGTTATTGAGATGAATCCTCGTGTATCTCGTTCATCCGCGCTAGCTTCTAAAGCGACTGGTTATCCTATTGCTAAAGTAGCAACTCTTTTAGCTGTTGGTTTTACTCTTGATGAAATTACAAATGACATTACTGGAACTCCAGCCTCATTTGAACCAGTAATCGATTATGTTGTTACTAAAATCCCTCGTTTTACATTTGAAAAATTCCCTGAAGCTGTAAATACTTTAAGTACAAGTATGAAATCAGTTGGTGAAGTTATGGCGATTGGTCGTACTTTTAAAGAGTCTATGCAAAAAGCTCTTTGTTCACTTGAAACTGGACTTTGTGGTTTTGATGAGATAGATGCAGATACAGAGTTTATTAAACATGAAATTCGTCGTCCAAATGCAGATAGAATGCTTTATGTAGCAGAAGGTTTTCGTCGTGGAATGAGCATTGAAGAGATGTTTGATACTTGTGCGATTGACCCATGGTTTTTATATCAACTTCAAGAGATAGTTGAAGCAGAAAAAAATATTACTGATAAAGTTCTTTTTAATGAACAACTCATGCGTAACCTTAAAGTTGATGGTTTTTCAGATAAAAGAATTTCACAACTAATTCTTAAAAATTCTAAACACTCAGTTAGTGAAAATGAAGTATATAAAGCAAGAAAAGATTTAGGAGTTCAGTTAGAATTTAATGAAGTTGATACTTGTTCAGCAGAGTTTGAAGCACTAACTCCATATCTTTACTCAACTACTAACATCACTAAACTTCCAAATGTTAAGAACCGTGTAAGTGATAAGAAAAAAGTTCTTATTTTAGGTGGTGGACCAAATAGAATCGGGCAAGGAATTGAGTTTGACTACTGTTGTGTTCATGCTGCCTTTGCTCTAAAAGAGATGGATATTGAGTGTATTATGTACAACTGTAATCCTGAAACTGTTTCAACTGATTATGATACTTCTGATGTACTTTACTTTGAACCTATTGATTTAGAGCATGTTCGTGAAGTTATAGAAAATGAGCAACCTGATGGGATTATCGTTCACTTTGGTGGGCAAACTCCACTTAAACTTGCTGACGCTCTAACAAAAATTGGTGCAAAAATTGCAGGAACTACTTCTGCTGTAATTGATTTAGCAGAAGATAGAGAGCAGTTTTCTAACTTTGTTATCAAGCATGGACTAAAGCAACCAGAAAATGGTTTAGCTCGCAAAAAAGAGGAAGCAAGTCCGATAGCTGAAAAACTTGGTTTTCCAGTTCTAGTTCGTCCATCTTTTGTTCTTGGTGGTCGTGGTATGAAAATCGTTTACTCACATGCCGAACTAGATGAATATATGG
>JAGGWE010000127.1 GCA_021157665.1 Sulfurimonas sp. | reverse complement strand
TGAACCTAACCCTGATTCAAGTTCTGTTCTTCCAAGTAGTACTATGGCAGAATTTATGGGTGATTCTCCAGATGATAACCATTATTTCTATTTAAGAGGTGTGCAAAGTAATGGTACAGCTTTTAATGAAAAAATCCCAATGCTAGATACCCAAACAGTTGATGAATTATTAACTGAAATAGGTAAAGCATATGGCAATACAGGTAATTTAAATGTTGTAAATGTATCATTAAATACGAATGGACAAATAGTTGTTGAAGATAAAATGAAAGGTTCCAGTAAATTAGATTTTCATTTGGTTGGTGCAACTGACTTTAATACTGATGCTACTGATCATGCAGATATAACAAATATTGATGATTTAAGTGGAGGAGCAACTGATTATGCAGTTGCTACTGATAGTGGTAATGAAACTCTTTATATAAAAGAATTTACAAAGTCTGGATTTACCAATGCAACAGGTGTTTCTGGTGCAGAGGGTTTAATCTATGATAGAACACAATTTTCAAAAGAGGGTTCAACTATCTCATCAAATGTTTCTCAGGTATTAAAATCATCACATATTATAGATGTTAATGGTATAGATACTGAAACTATTTTATCATCAGAAAAAAATGCTTTTGCACAACCATCGACTCTACTCTCTGAAGTTGCAGATATATCAAAAGGTACGCCAAATGATACAAGTGATGATACTTTAAGTGGAACAAAGTTTTTGATGTCTGGAAAAAATATTAATGGTAAGTCTTATGAAGCAAGTATTAATTTAAGTACTGGATCTGAATATACTGTTAAAATTGACACAAATGGTGATGGTACTTTTGATTCAACTACTGGTCCATATGATATTTTTAATATGAAAGATCCAAGAGCAGCTGTTGATGCTGATGAGATGACATATCAGCAGTTAATGGATGTTATGAATATGGTTGTAACGGACAACCTTCCATCACTGGATAATACTGAAGGTAATGATGCAACAGAATCAGAAGCATATGATAAAGCTATTTATTCTTCAAATTTTAGTGGAACTACATCTTTATCTTTTGATGGAAAAATTCAATTTGATGATTTAGGTACAGGTTTAACAAAAGCAACAATTTCATTATATGATTCAGATAGTGGAGATTTTTCTACAACAACAGGTTCAGTTATGTCATTTAATTCAAATAATGCTTTAACAATTAGAGACCCTAAAACAGATTTTTTCAAAACTATTGATGAGATGATAAAATCTGTGGAAAATCATATTTCATATCCTGATTGTACTGAGGGGGAGGGAAGAAGTATTGGTATCCAAAATGCAATAACTATGATGGATGATCTTCAAGATCATATTTTTAGATCACACTCTTTAGTTGGTGCTAATTCAAATGCTCTTACTGCTTCTTTAGAGAGAACTTCAATCTTAGAAATTAGTACAAAAACTCTTCGTTCATCAGTGATAGACACAGATTTAGCAGAAGCATCTCTTGAATTAACCCAATTAACTTTAAACTATGAAGCTATGTTATCAACTGTTGGTAGAGTTTCAAAACTTAGTTTAGTTAATTATTTATAAACTTTTATAAAATATATTGCAAAATGCCAAAAAATTCCCTTGATGGAACATTTTTGGCTATACTTCATTTAATTAACAATTATTTTATTTAACAAGGCAATATATTTGAAAGATACTATTTTTATTATAGTTTTTGGTGTTTTAATCTACTTAGGATTTTCAACGATTTTAGGTAACAGTGGACTTATGGGTAGTTATGGTTCAACTTTCGCTATTTATAATCATCTGTATTTTGGGTATATCTCATTCATATATTTACTCGCATCTTTAATTCCCTTATACTTTTTATATAAAAATACAAAATTTAATCTTAGAAAACTTGAACTTAGTATATCTATATTTTTAATCTTTTTTTCATCATTATTAGCACAATCGTTAATTGTTGAAAATGAATTTAGAGGTAAATTTGCTGGTGATTTTGTTGACTTTTTATCTCCATATATAGGAGTTTTTGGATTGTGGGTATTTTGGTTTATAATCACTTCTGTTTCAATAATCATTTTTTTAGATAAAAGCACTCAAGAGATTGCTTCAAATATTTTTGAATTTATAAAGTCTAAGTTACCTGAAAAAAGAGAAAAAGAGATTAAAAAAAAGGTAAAAAAAGTAGCTAAAGAGGAAATATCACGGCATGTAGAAACTATAAAAGAAGAAGTAAAAGATATTCCTTTTGAGGTAAAAATAAAAAAAACAGAACCTATAAAAAAGGAAGAAATATCTGATAAACAAGAGAATTTATTAGATTTAGTTTCTAAAGTCAAAGAACAAAAAAATGCAGTTATAGTTGATGAACTTGAAGAAAATGCAAAACTTTTAGAGGGTATTGAAAAAGAAAAAGTTGAGAAACCTAAAAATTTTAAACTTCCATCTGTCGATTTTTTACAAAAACAAGATTTAAAATCTCACTCTATTGATGAGAGTGAACTTGATGATAAAATTAGATACCTTATAGAAAAATTAGCACATTTTAAAATAGATGGTGATGTAGTTAGAACTTATGCTGGTCCAGTTGTTTCAACATTTGAGTTTAAACCAGCTGCAAATGTAAAGGTAAGTAAGATTTTAAATCTTCAAGATGACTTGGCTATGGCTTTATCTGCTGAAACTATCCGTATTCAAGCACCAATCCCTGGAAAAGATGTAGTGGGGATTGAAATACCAAATGAAACAGTAGATACAATTTATCTAAGAGAATTACTTGATTCGAAGTTATTTAAAGATTCATCTTCTCCATTAACTATTGCACTTGGAAAAGATATAGTTGGAAAGCCTTTTGTTACTGACTTAAAAAAGCTTCCTCACCTTCTAATAGCTGGAACAACAGGAAGTGGTAAAAGTGTCGGTATAAATGCGATGATACTTTCACTTTTGTATAAAAATTCACCAGATCAACTAAGACTTTTAATGATAGACCCTAAAATGCTAGAGTTTTCAATTTACAATGATATTCCTCATCTTTTAACTCCAGTTATCACAAAGCCAAAACAAGCGATAGTAGCATTAAACAATATGGTTTCAGAGATGGAAAGACGATATGAACTTATGGCTGAAACTAGAACAAAAAATATAGAAAATTATAATGATAAAGTTGCAAAAAATGGTGGAGAACATTTTCCATATATAGTTGTAATTATAGATGAGTTAGCAGATTTAATGATGACAAGTGGAAAAGATGTTGAACACTCTATTGCCAGACTTGCACAAATGGCTAGAGCTTCTGGAATTCATCTTATTGTAGCTACTCAAAGACCATCTGTTGATGTTGTAACAGGACTTATCAAAGCAAATTTACCATCTCGTATCTCTTACAGAGTAGGGCAAAAAGTTGATTCTAAAATTATTTTAGATCAGATGGGTGCTGAGTCACTTTTAGGTAGAGGTGATATGCTATTTACACCTCCTGGTTCTACAGGATTGGTTAGACTTCATGCACCTTGGAGTACTGAAGAAGAGATAGAAAAAATTGTTGATTTTATAAAGGCTCAACGAGAGCCAAACTATGATAAAAGCTTTTTAGTTGAAGAGAATGAAACTATAAACTCTGGGACTAGAGATACTTATGAAGAGTTAGATATTCTTTATGAAGATGCTAAAAATGTGATTTTAACAGATAGAAAAACATCTATATCTTATTTGCAAAGAAAACTTCAAATAGGTTATAACCGTTCAGCTAGAATTATTGAACAGTTAGAAGCTGAAGGTATTTTATCTGCTACAAATACTAAAGGTATTCGTGAGATTTTATAATGCCTAAAGTACAACTTGCCTTTACTAAACATAGAAACTCTTTTAATGTAAAAGTGATTAATTTAGAGAGTTTAAGTGTGGAACAAATCCAAGCCTTAGAACTTTTTGTAAAAAATAGAAAAGGTATCTTTGATTTTGATACTTACACTTTTGTAATTCAAAAAAAAATAGAGTTTAATGAGTTTGTTTCCTTAATAAAATACTCAAATATAGAAGCCACATGCCAAGAGATGCTTATAATTAAAAAAGAGAAAAGCAGAGTTGGTTTTGGACAATATAAAGGGATGTATTACAGTGATATACCAGATTCTTATCTTATCTGGTTAAAAAGTAACTATAGAGGTTTTGATAAAGAGTTTATTGAAGTTGAACTGAAAAAACGAAAACTATAAATCCTACATGCCAAGGTTGGTGTTACAAATATATACAAAAATCATTAAAATGTAAATTCTACTGTTTATATAAGTAACACTCTTAAATTTAATTATTTATCTTTAGATATAATTTTTTAAATTTAAAACACAGGATTAAATATGGCATTTATTGAAGATTATAAAGCACATACAAAAGAAAGAGCAGAACTTAATGTTCCAGCACTAGCTTTAACAGCAGAGCAAACAGCAGAGTTAGTTGAACTATTAAAAGCTGATAAAATTGAAGAAGAATCATATTTAATGGATTTATTAAAAAATAAAATACCTGCTGGTGTTGATGATGCTGCTTATGTAAAAGCTGCATTTTTAAATGCTATTGTTCATGAAGATGCACATAGTCATGCTATTGATAGAATAGAAGCAATTAAGATTTTAGGTTCTATGTTGGGTGGATTTAATGTTGGTCCACTTATTGATGGACTTAGAAATAAGAATGTAGCTATAGCCCAAGAAGCTGCCGATCAACTTAAAAATACTATATTAGTTTATGCTGATTTTGATGTTGTAAAAGAACTTATGGAACATGGAAATATTTTTGCAGAACAAGTAATAGAATCTTGGGCAAATGGTGAGTGGTTCAAAAATAAACCAGAGATGGAAAAAGAGATTATTGTAACAGTATATAAAATTCCTGGTGAGACAAATACTGATGATTTATCTCCAGCTTCAGAAGCATTTACAAGAGCAGATATTCCTATTCATGCAAACTCATTTCTAATAAATAGAATGGATAACCCACTTGATACTATGAAAGAGTTAAAAGCTAAAGGTCATCCACTTGCTTATGTTGGTGATGTTGTTGGTACTGGTTCATCAAGAAAATCAGGTATTAATTCTGTTCAATGGCATATGGGTAGAGATATTGCTGGTATCCCTAACAAAAGAACTGGTGGTATTGTTATCGGTGATATTATTGCTCCAATTTTCTTTAACACTGCAGAAGATTCGGGTTGTATCCCAATCCAAGCACCTACGCACGAATTAAATACTGGTGATGTTATCACTGTTAAACCATTTGAAGGTACTATTGAAAAAGATGGTAAAGTAGTTTCTACTTATGAAATTTCTCCAAATACTCTTCCTGATGAGATGAGAGCTGGTGGTCGTATTCCACTTATCATTGGTAAAGGTTTAACTGCTAAAGCTAGAGAAGCTATGGGTATGGATGCTGGAAGTTTATTTATGGTTCCTTCACAACCTGCTGATAATGGTA
>JAGGWE010000070.1 GCA_021157665.1 Sulfurimonas sp. | reverse complement strand
TGGATGCAGATTTATCTCTTTCTATTTTAAAAGATGAAAAAGGTAAACCTATTGGGATGATAGGGTATTCTCAGGATATTACTAAACAAAAAGAGATTGAGAGAAAATTAGAAGAATCTAGAGATGAAATCTTAAAACAAAAAGAGGTTTTTGAAACAATTTATAATGGAAGTAAAGATGCTATTGCAATATTAGATATGGAATCAAATTTTTTACAAGTTAATCCAGCATATATTGAGATGACAGGTATGAGTGAAGAGGAGTTGTTAAAAACATCATGTACTGCTTTAGCAGCTCCAAAGGATATAGAGCGATTACAACTAGCTTTAGAAGAGGTAATGAGAGTTGGATATGTAAAAAACTTTGAAAAAGATTGTATTACTAAGAGTGGAAAATATATAACTATTAATATGTTTATATCTTTGCTGCATAATCCAGATAGAATTCTTATAAGTGGTAGAGATGTTACTGCACTAAAAAAAGTACAAAATGAGTTAAAACTCTTAGCTTCAACTGATCCAATGACAAAACTTTATAATAGAAGACAATTTACTGAATCTTCTGAATCTATTTTAGATTTATCAAAAAGAAATCAAACAGATTTGTCAGTTATTATGATTGATATTGATAATTTTAAAAATATAAATGATAAGTATGGACATAAGGTTGGCGATGAAGTGATAATAACGCTGGCATCTATACTTAAAGAACTTAGTAGAAAAAGTGATATAGTATCTAGGTGGGGTGGTGAAGAGTTTGTAATACTTTTGCCAGAGACCAATATAGATGGTGCTTTTGTTATATCTGAAAAAATTAGAACTAAAGTTGAAAACTTAATTATGAATATAGAAAAAAATAAAGAGTTTAAATTTACAATCAGTCTTGGGGTTTCAAAGGTAAATAATAAAGATGACTTAAATATTGAAGCTTCAATAAATAGAGCTGATAAAGCACTTTATGAAGCTAAAGAGAGTGGTAAAAATAGAGTCAAGCGGGGGTAGTAAACCCCATTTTATATACTATCTAGCATTTTAGCAAGTTCTTCTGGTCTGTTTGAATTTCGAAGAGCATTCTCTTTTGTAATAACTTTTTTTCTATAGAGTTCTATAAGCTCTTGAGATTGAGTAGACATATTTGTCTCTTTTTGGTTTAACTGCATTTGAGAATATATTTGGTGAACTTTATCTTCTCTTATCTGATTTTGAATAGCAGGATTTGTTATAAGAACCTCTTGTGTTGCAACTTTTCCACCACCAATTCTTGGTATAAGTGATTGAGATATAACAGCTACAAGTGATGATGCTAGTTGTGCCCTAACTTGTGCTTGTTCTTGCCCATCAAAAACATCGATAATACGGTTAATCGTTCCAGGTGCAGAATTTGTATGCAGTGTACCAAAAACTAAGTGACCAGTTTCAGCCGCTGTAAGGGCTGCACCGATAGTCTCAGCATCCCTCATCTCCCCAATTAGGATAATATCAGGATCTTGTCTAAGTGCATATTTTAAAGCTGCTGCAAATGAGTCGGTATTACTTCCTACATCTCTTTGAGAAAATAGCGATTTAATATTTGTATGAACAAACTCCACTGGATCTTCAACAGTGATTATATGTCTTCTTTCATGCATGTTGATTTCATGAAGCATAGATGCAAGAGTAGTTGATTTACCACTACCAGTTGGACCAGTTACAAGGATTAAACCTTTTTCTCTTTTAACTAACTCTTTGAATATAGGGTTGTTATTATACTCATCAAGTGTAGGAATATCAATAGGAATCATACGAAATGCACAACCTATACCATGAATAGTACGGTAGAAGTTAGCTCTGAAACGACCTATATTTTTAAGTTCAAACGAGAAATCAAGTTCGTTGTGTTCTTCAAATTTCTTCTTTTGTTTATCTTCTATAAGAGAATATGCCATCTCTTCAACATCTGTAGCCGTTAATACAGGAAGATTAAGAGGTCTAAGCTCTTTATCTATTCTAATTTGAGGCTCACTTCCTACAACTAGATGCAGGTCTGATGAACCATATGCCAATACACTTTTTAACAATTTTTGTATATCCATTTTTTGTGGTGTTTGTGTAATTTTTTCACTCATAAAAATACTCCCTTATAATTTTCTTCATTGAAACCTACTAACAGGTTTGACTTGAACTCTACAACAGGTCTTTTAATTAGCATGTTTTCTCTACAAAGCCACTCTAATTTGGCATTGTCATCAAGGTTTAACTCTTTTAATTTTAGTGTTCTATATGTTGTACTTCTTGAGTTAAATAAAGTCTTAATATCACTTTGACTTAACCAAGAAGAGATAATATCACAAGGTACAAACCTCTTTTTAAAGTCATATAACTCATAGCTTAAGTTATGTTGCTTAAAAAATGATATTGCTTTTTTTACACTATCACAATTTTTAATTCCATAAACTTTTATCATTATTTATTCAATTATTTTTGGAACTATAAAAAAATGATCTCTACTTTTAGGAGCATTATTTAAAATATCATTACCTATTTTAGCATCACAAAATGCAGAGTCCTCTCTAGTGAATGTAGAATTGTCATTCATAGCAAACTTATCATCAATACCATCTGTATTTAGTTCACTTAAATTATCTACAAAGTTCATAATATCTGAGAGTTGATTTTTGATTTCATCTCTTTTATCATCTGAAATTTTTAAGAATGATAATTTTTCAAGTTTTGTTAATAACTGATCATCTACTTTCATTAAATTCCTTATTTTCTTAATTTACTTAGATTGTAACAAAAAAAAGGTGTGTATTTGATGAAACTTTAACAAACTATGCGATATTATTAGAAACTTTTAATTAGAGGAAAAATTTTGAGTATAAAAAATGATATAGAGAGAGTAAGAGAGGAATTAACCTCGGAAGAGAAATTTTTTGAAAAATCTGTAATAACTGAAAGATTTGTAAAAAAATACAAAAATGTAATTATTGGTAGTGTTGTTGCTATTGTTGCAATTGTTGCTATAAATATAGTTTATGACATGAATAATGAATCAAGAATAGTTTCAGCAAATGAAACACTTAGTGAGTTGAGTAAAAACCCATTAAATGATGGAGCTCTTTCACAACTTAAAGTATTAAGTTCTGATTTGCATGACTTATTTATCTACTCTAAAGCAGTAGTTGATAAAGATGTTAAAACTCTTGAAACATTAAAAAGTTCAGAAGCAGTGCTTATTGATGATTTAGCAACTTATGAATCTTTACAAAATACAAAAGATGTTTCACAATTAAATAATTATGCTTTAAAACAAGATTCAATATATAAAGATTTAGCAAATGTTGAGAGTGCAATAATGCTGATAAATGAAGGTAAAACTGATGAAGCTCATGAAAAATTAATTTTAATTAGTGATGCTTCATCTCTTGATAAGGTTGCAAAAGCATTATTGCATTACGGGGTAAAATAAACTTTGAAAAATTTACAATTATTAGCTATATCATTAGCTCTTGTTCTTTTTAGTGCATGTAGTTCTAAACGAGTGTATGAACCAGAGAGTGTTGTCTCTAGTTGGGGTAATCAGGGGGGTATTCAAAGTCCTATCGTTGATGTTACTTCTGATGTAGCTCTTCTTGAAAATAGAAAAGTTTTAACAACAACTAAAATATTAGATGTTCAAGTTGATGAATCTTATAGACTTCTCGCAACTACAGATGGTTGGGTTATAAGTTCAACTATTGATGGAAAATTGAAACTTCAATATATAGATGATAGTAATTTAATTGAAAATTTTCAACTGAAAAAAACTATAGCTGGAGCTAGTGTTAAAGATGATATTTTAGCTGTATTATTTGCAGATAATGAGATGGCTTTGTATTCAATAGCATCAAAAGAGTTACTTTTAAGAGAGCAGGGTGGAGATATAATAGCTGTTGATTCAAGAATTGTAAATCCATATTTTATGAATGACCTTGTTATGTTTGCAACGCTAGATGGAAAGATTGTTGTTTTAAACTCAAAATCAAAAAAGAAATTACGAACTGTAATAGTTTCATCTGAAGATAATTTTAACAATGTAATATATTTTAATATACTAGATAATAAAATTATAGTTGCAACTGCATATAAAATACTTTCTATGGGTAAAAAAGAGGTTAGAGAAAAATATGAGATTAGAAATGTTACAAATGATGGTAATAATATCTTCATTACAACAAAGCAGGGCGATATAGTATCTTTAACATCTAATTTACAGTTAAATGCAAAATTAAAATTCCCATTTGCTCATTTTTTAGGTTTAATAGTTAAAAATGATAAATTATATGCTTTAGAAAAAGAGGGATACTTAATAGTCGCTCCAACAGATTTATCAAATTTTGAAGTTTATGATGTTGGTATAGATAAAGGTTTTGTATTTGTATCAGATAAAACATTTTTTGTAGATGATGAGTATATCTCTGTAGAGTAGATAAGTACCTCTGTGTCAAATGAACTAGAAGCTTTTTTAGAATATATTAGTGTTACTAAAGCACTTAGCTCAAAAAGTGTTGAGGCATATCGAAGTGATCTTTTATCTATAGAAGATTCTTTGGCTAGGTCTCTTTTATCCTTAGAATCGAAAACGATTTTAACTTATTTATCTAAATATAAAAATAAAAGAACTCTCAATAGAAAACTATCTTCCTTAAACTCTTTTTTTGATTTTTGTTATAAAAGTCATTTTATAGATGGATATTCAAAAATAAAATTAGCAAAAATCCCAAAACTTCTTCCAAAATTTTTATCTTTTAAAGAGATTCAAAATGCTTTAAAAACGATAGATACAACATCTTGGATAGGTAAAAGAGATTATGCGTTAATTCTTTTTTTATATGCAACGGGTACTAGAATTAGTGAATGTTTAGCACTCTCTCGAGATGATATAGATGGAGAATGGTTACATATTAGACATGCAAAAGGTGAAAAAGAGAGGATAGTTCCTATCGCTAAGGTATCTAAAGATGCGATTAATGATTATTTAAATGAGTTGAAATATGAAAAAGATTTTATTTGGTGTAATTATAAGGGAAATACTCTTAGTAGAATCTCTGCATATAAAATAACTCAAAAATATTTAGGTGTTTCTCCACATGTTTTACGACATTCATATGCAACTTCACTTATTATTGGTGGTGCAGATTTAAGAGTGGTGCAGGAATTACTTGGTCATGCTTCTCTTTTAACAACACAAATTTATACTCATATACAAAAGCAAGATTTAAAAAAGACAGTTGAATTATGTCATCCAATGGCATAAATTTTAAGTAATTTTAAGATAGAATGAATGTATGAACAACTTTAAAGATATTATAAAATTTACGAAAAACATGAATCTTCTTTTTGTAGAAGATGATGAATTTTTAAGAGAAAGTTTAATTGAAGTATTTAATAGTTTATTTAAAGATGTGACTTCTGCTATTAATGGTGAAGATGGGATTGAAAAATTTTATGAAAATAAAATTGATATGGTTGTCTCCGGTGTAAATATGCCTAAATTAAATGGTCTTGATATGATAGAGCGGATACGAGATTTTGATAAGGATATACCTATCTTAATATTATCTGCTAATAGTGAGACGGATTATTTTATAAAATCTATAGAGTTAAATATAGATGGATATTTACTAAAACCGATGCAGCTTGAAAAGTTAAAAGAATCCTTATCTAAAATTATTCAAAAGATGAAGTTTCAAAAAGAGTTTAATGATAATCTTAATTTTTTACAACAATATCAAGAGTTAACAGATAGTAATACAGCAGTTTCTAAAGCCGATACTCAAGGTGTGATAACTTATGTTAATAATGAGTTTTGTAAGCTTACTGGTTATGATAGAGATGAACTTATAGGGCATCATCATAATATATTGAGACACCCTGATAATCCAGCTTCTATGTACTCTGAACTTTGGCATGTGATTAAAAATAATAAAAAGCCGTGGAAGGGGATAATTAAAAATTTAACTAAAGATAGTAATACTTATTATATAAAGACTGTTATACAGCCTATTTTAGATACTGATAATAATATTGTTGAATATATCTCCATTAAAACAGATATTACAAATATTATGAGTTCAAAAAAAATATTATATGATTTTATTGATTCTGCAAATAATCCTATTTTAGTTCTTATTAAAATAGAAGGTTTTATGGATATAGAGAAGTTCTATGGTTATATAATATCTCAAAGAATTGAAGAAAAATTTGCAAAAGATTTAGAAAACTTGATGCCAAAAAATCTTAATTTTAATAAATTTTTCTCTTTAGAAAATGGTGAGTTTGCATTTGTACAGGATTTAGAAGATAACTCTTCTACGATTTTAGAAAATATAACTCAAGCGTTACAAAGCTTTCAATATATTATCAATGAGTTGAAAATTGATGCTGGTGAGATTGATTATGATATATCCATTATGATGAGTGTTGCTAATGGTAAAGATTGTATTGAAAATGTTAAATATGGTATGAAAACCTTAGAAAAAAATAAGCAAGATTTTATTTTAGCTAATGATTTAGCACAAAAAGAGCAAGATGAAGCTGCAAATAATCTTAAAATACTTAAGATGGTTAAACAAGCAATTGAAACATCAAATATAATCTCATATTTTCAACCTATAGTTTCTAATAAAACAAAAGAGGTTGTAAAATATGAATCACTTGTTCGACTTGTTGATGAAAACAGCAAAGTTATATCTCCTTTTTTCTTTTTGAATATTGCAAAAAAAGGTAAATATTATGCTCAAATTACTGCAATAGTTCTTGAAAACTCATTTGAAGCATTGAAAATAACTGATAAGAGCATAAGTATAAATATTTCAGCCTTAGATATTGAAAAACCAATTACTAGAAAAAAAATATATGAACTTCTAGATATACATAAAGAATCGGCTCATAGAGTTGTGTTTGAACTTTTAGAGGATGAAGATGTTAAAGATTTTGATGAGATTACTAAATTTATCTCTGAAGTGAAAAAATATGGTGTAAAAATTGCGATTGATGATTTTGGTGCAGGGTATTCTAATTTTGAAAGACTATTGAAATATCAACCAGATATATTAAAAATAGATGGAAGTTTAATAAAAAATATTGAACAAGATAGTTATTCTTTATCTGTTGTTAAAACTATAGTTTCTTTTGCAAAAGAGCAAAATATAGAGATTATTGCTGAGTTTATAGAAAATGAAAATATTTATAATATTTTAAAAGATTTAGGTGTTGAATATTCACAGGGATATTATTTTGGAAAACCATTTTTAATGAAATAATGCAAATTAAAAATAACTTTTTTTCAAAACCATATTTAAAATCTCTGTTTTTTGTACAAAATAAATGGCATCAGCATGGGGTTTTATTTCATACTCTTAGAGTTGTTTACTATACACTTAAATCTTGTGAATTTAGAATGCTTGGGGCTGCTTTTTTACATGATATAGGAAAGCCTTCCACAGCTTTTGTAAAAGATGCTGAAGATATGGAGTTTAATGAATATAGTTTTACCGATCATGAAGAGAGAAGTTATCAAATTATTAAAAATTGGTTTTTTATAAGTGACTATACAAAAGAGTTGGTTAGGTATCATTATTTAATAAGAGATATACAGAAAAGTTACAAAGAGGATAAGCCTAGATATTATTTAAAAAAAGAGATTTGGGATTCTTTGAGTGATGAGATGCATAAAGATTTGGAGATATTTTTAAAGTTTGATGATCTTGGTAAGGGTAAAAAAAGAAGATGACAAAATTTGCCTTAATAGAAATGTAACAATTCTTTAATATAATCTTATAATTTTTTTTTGGAGTTTAATTTTAATATGCAAAAGTTTATGCCTGTTCTTATAATTTTAATGATAGTAACGATAATAGTTACTCTGTTTTTGTCATTAGCATCAACTGAGGGGATGATAGTTATAAAAGAGGGTAATATGAAACAACTTCCCTTAAAAATGGAATTAAATAAATATCAAGATAGTGATTGTGGTATGGTTATTGAAGATTTAGAGTATGCTTCACAAGTATCTATTAAAAATGGAAAAACATGGTTCTTTCATGATCATGGTGGATTTGTTAATTGGTTAAAAGATAAAGAGTTTCAAAATAGTGCTGTTATTTGGGTTATGAGTAGAGATACTAATAGTTGGATAAATGCTAGAAAAGCTTTTTATTCTTTAACTGAAAACACACCAATGGGTTATGGATTTGGAGCTTATAAAAATAATGTTGATGGTTATGTTGGTTTTGAAACTATGCAGTTAAAAGTATTGCGTGGTGAAACTATGAATAATCCAGTAATTAGAAAAAAACTTTTAGGTGATTAATTAGGAATTTGATTAAATGGAAACAGTAAACATACTAACTATTATTAGTATTGCATTTTTAGGCTCTTTTGGTCATTGTATAGGGATGTGTGGAGGAATTGTTGTTGCATATTCTACTATTAAAATAGATCCAAATAACTCAAAAGTATCTCAGGCCTTATCTCATCTTTTATACTCTTTAGGCAGAGTTTTAACTTACTCTATTTTAGGAGCGATATTTGGTGCTTTAGGTGGTGTTGTAGTTTACTCAAATAATGCGAATGCATATCTTTTAATCTTTGCTGGTGTTGTTATGATTTTAGCTGGATTATCTCTTATGGGTAAGATAAAATTTTTAACTCTTATAGAACACTCTTTTTCATCTTCACCACTTTATAAAAATAGTTTTAAAAAAGTTTTAAATTCAAAATCAAATCTAAGTTTTTTTATTTTAGGGATGTTAAACGGTCTTTTACCTTGTGGTTTTGTTTACTTTTTTGCCATAACAGCTGCAAGTACGGCTAGTCCATTTTATGGAGCGATGGTTATGGCTATCTTTGGTTTAAGTACTATTCCTGCTATGTTTGGATTGGGTTTTTTAACATCACTTACAACTGCGACAGGTTTTAGAAATATGATGATGAGTTTATCTTCTATCGCTGTTATTCTTTATGGTGTTTATACTATTTATAGTGGTTATGAATATATAAACGATCCATCAAAAACTATACTTGATTGTCATAATTAAGTTTATTTGTTTTTAACATGATATAATCAAGAAAAAAAAAGGATTGTGCTTGAAAAACTCAATCGTAGATAGTATAAATTCACTTCCACCGCTTTCAAAAACAATTATTGATGTAAATAAGGTTTACAACGATTCCGAGGCTTCCATTCATGATATGGCAAAAGCTGTAGAACATGATCCTATGATTATAGCAAATCTTTTAAAAGCTGCTAACTCTCCACTTTATGGTTTTGCAAAAGAGATAAGTAACCCTGCTCAAGCAGTTTCACTTTTTGGTATGAGTATGACTCGCTCTATTGTACTATCAAACTCTGTTAGAAAACTTTTAAGTGTAGATATGCAACCATATGGGATAACATCTGAAAAGTTTGCTGAGATATCTGAGCATCAAGCTACACTTATGATGAATTGGTATAAACAAATTGATAAGAAAAAAGCTGATAAACTTTATCTTGCTACTTTTTTACAAGAGACAGGAAAAATTCTTATAGCAAGTGATATTATTCAAGAAGATGAAACAATAAGTTTTGCTTCAGAGATAGAACTTACAAATAATATCGCTCAGGTTGAAAAGATGTATGTTGATGTAACTAGTTCTGAGGTTACAGCTAAAATATTTGAACACTGGAATTTTGATCAAGAGTTTATAGATATGATTAAATATGCTGATAATCCAAATGAGGCACCAAAAGAGGTACGAGAGTATTCAATAGCTTTAAATATAGTAAAAACTATTATACCTGTAAATAAACCTTTATCAGAGGTATCTATAAATATAGGTTTGAAAAAAGCACAAGATGCTGGATATAATCACGAGTTATTAGAAGATGCTGTTGATGATATTTTAGATGAACTTGAGCAATAATCTGTGAGTAAGCTTGTAACGGTAATAGATACCTTCGGTTTTTTCTTTCGTAGTTTTTATGCACTTCCTCAACATCTTAAAAATAAAGATGGTTTCCCTACTGGGCTTTTAACAGGTTTTACAAATTTTATATCGACTCTTCAAAAACAGCATGATAGTGATTATATTGTTTTTGCGATTGATACTAAAGGTCCTACATTTAGAAATGAGATAGACCCAAACTATAAATCTCATCGTAAGCCACCACCAGAAGAACTTACAATGCAACTACCTATTGCAATAGAGTGGATAGATAAGATGGGTTATAAGACTTTGGGTAAAGTTGGTTTTGAAGCTGATGATATAATAGCTACAGTAGTGAAATATGCAAAAAATAAAGCTTATGATGTTCGAGTTGTCTCACACGATAAAGACCTTTACCAGCTTATAGATGATGGTAAGGTTGTTGTAGTTGATGCAGTTAAGCGAAAAACTATGGATGAGGATGCTTGTTTTGAGAAATATGGTGTTACTCCAAAACAGTTTATAGATTATCAGTCTATTTTAGGCGATAGTGCTGATAATGTTCCTGGGGTTAAAGGGATAGGTAAAGTTGGTGCAGAGAAGCTTTTAAAAGAGTTTGGTGATTTGGATAATATTTATAAAAATCTTGGACTGATTAAAGGTGCAAACCAAAAGAAACTTATAGAGTCAAAAGAGAATGCTTATATGTCAAAAGAGCTTGTTACTCTAAGAGATGATGTACTTGATAGTTTTGATTTTGAAGAATATTTAATGGATGTTGAGCATCCATTTTTAAATATCTATGATGAGCTTGTTAAGTATGAGCAAAACCATATTATAAGACTTTTACATGCTAAAAATATGGTTAGTGATGAAACAAAAGAGAGTGTAGCTCGGTATGTGGAAGTAGAGCAGATACAAACTAGGAAATTAGAGTTTAAAGCGATACTTTTAGATAATGAACAAGAGTTAAACAAAGTTCTCTCACAACTAAAGGAAGATACTCTTGTAGCTTTTGATACAGAGACAACAGGGCTAGAGTATGAAAAAGATAAGTTAGTTGGTTTTAGCTTTTGTTTTAATGAGAATGAGGCTTACTATGTTCCTTTTGCTCACTTTTATCTAGGTGTTGGAAATCAAGTTAGTGAAGATGTTGCTAAGAGTGCTATGAGAAAAATCTTTAACTCTAAAGTGATTGGACATAACATTAAGTTTGACTTGCATTTTGTGAGTAGATTTTTAGATGATGATAGCTTAGAAGTATATGCCGATAGTATTATCCTAGCATGGCTTGTAAACCCTGAAAGTGGTTTAGCTATGGATAAGTTGGCTGATAAGCTTTTAGACCATACAATGGTAGCTTTTAAAGATACTGTAAAAAAAGGTGAAACTTTTGCAGATGTTGATTTAGACTCGGCATGTGGATATGCTGCGGAGGATGCTTTTATAACTCTAAAACTATTTCATCTTTTAAATGAGAAGTTAGAACTTCAAAGTGCTTCTTACTTAATTGAAGAATCTCGGCATGTGGAGATACCTTTTATTTCAACTTTATTGGGGATGGAAAAAGAGGGTATCAAGGTTGATAGTGCCTTTTTAGAGAAGTTTTTGGTTGAGGTTAAGGATAAGCTTGAAAATTTGACTAAAAATATTCATAAATTAGCTGGAAGTGAATTTAATATTAACTCTACGAAACAATTAGGTGCAATACTTTTTGAGCATTTAGGATTACCAGTTGGTAAAAAAACTAAAACAGGCTACTCAACAAATGAGGCTGTTTTATCATCGCTAAAAGATTCTCATGAGATTATCCCTTTACTTTTGTCGTATCGTGAGGTTTATAAGCTTTATTCTACTTATATTGAACCACTTTTAAAACTTGCAAAAGAGGATAAAAAAAGTAGAATCCATACCTCCTTTGTTCAAACAGGAACTGCAACGGGAAGACTAAGTTCAAAAAATCCAAATCTGCAAAACATCCCTGCAAGAAGTGAGTTAGGACTTAAAATTCGGGAAGCTTTTGTGGCAGAAGATGGCAAAAAGTTAGTTGGTATAGATTATTCACAAATGGAGCTTAGACTTTTGGCTCATTTTTCACAAGACCCTACATTGATAGATGCATTTAGACATGACAAAGATATTCATATGCAAACAGCTATTGCTCTTTTTGGTGAAGATGAAGCACCAAGTAAAAGAGGTGTTGCAAAAACTGTAAACTTCGGACTTCTGTACGGAATGGGGCAGAGAAAACTCTCAGATACTTTAGGGATTACAACAAAAGAAGCTAAGGGAATTATAGAGAGATATTTTGAGTCATTTCCAACTGTGAAAACTTATTTTAGAAGTATAGTTGATTACTCAAAAGAGTATGGTTATGTTGAAACCTTGCTAAAAAGAAGAAGATATTTTGACTATGAAAATGCAACGCCAATGTTCAGAGCAGCATATGAAAGAGAATCAGTAAACTCTCTTTTTCAAGGAAGTGCAAGTGATTTAATCAAGCTTTCTATGAATGAGATTGATAAAGTTATAAAAGATGAAAATCTTAATGCAAAAATGCTTCTACAAATCCACGATGAATTGATTTTTGAAGTAGATGAAAATCAAGCAGAGGCTTTAGGAAATCGTTTTAAAGAGATTATGGAAGGGATTTATGAGTTAAATATCCCTTTAAAAGCTAGTATGAATATTGGCGATAATTGGGGTGAGTTAAAGTAACTACTTTTTATTTGTAGTTTTATAGATAAAGCTAAATACCTCTGCAACTGCTCGATAAAGTGCTTCTGGTACTTCTTTATCGAGTTCTACTTTTGATAAAAGTTCCATTAAATCTTCATCTTTTTTTATTGGTAAGTTGTGTAACTCTGCAATTTTTATGATGTTTTCTGCTGTATGACCTTCACCTTTTGCAACAACACGAGGTGCATTTTCTTTATCTTTGTCATATCTAAGAGCGGCGGCTTTTTGTCTCATGCTTTTACCTCAAATCCCATATAAATATTATCTTCTTGGTTTTGATATGGGGATATTGGTGCTTTTATTTTTGGCTCATAAACTCTTATCTCTCTTGGAGTAACTTGTATATCAATCAGTGCTGAACGAAGTGATGGGATATTTTCTTTTAGTAGAGTTTTTAATTTTTCACTTGATGAATAAATATGAAGATTTAATTGATTTTTTTCAAAAAGAGTTAGTTTTAGATTTAGTGCCCCGTACTCTTTTAATTTTAAATCAATATCACAATAAAATTTTTCATCTTCATCTTTTTTCAACTCAATATTTCCATCTTCTAACATATCCCATGAAAAAGGGAGATATAAAGATGAGCCATTACTAAGGTGAGAAAGTAGTTGGTAGTGGTCTATTTGAAGAGAAAGTTTATCTATATATTTTAAAATCTCATTTTGATTGGCATGTGGAGATTTTGCCATCTCTTCACTCGTTTGCATTAGTATTGCTTTTAAATCACTAGAGATTATCTCTTTTACATTTTGTGCAGAGTTTAATTTTTCAGGTGTATTTAGTGTTTGGAGTTTATTTAAAATTAGATTTGTATCTTTGGAAAAAATTGGGTCAGCTTTTAAGATTACATCTTTTATATTTTGGTTTAGTTTTGATATATCACTGGGTAGATTTTTATCAATAAATTTTTCTACAGAATCAATACTCTTAAGTGATTGAAAAATCTTTTCTAAAGAGTTGATGATACTTTTTGATTCCATTGTAAAGCTTTTGTTGATATTTAAAGAGATTTGCTCTAAAGATTCTTTTATAGAAGAGAGTTTAAAATTTTTTGGAGTTAAATTTTTTACTTGAATAAGGTGTTCTAATTTTTCTAAGGTTTTATTTAGAGTAGGGTTGTGGATAGTATCTATTCCTTTTTGTGCTGTTTTTAGTTTTGATATTAGGTTTTCGATACTTGATGACAGTTGTGCTAAGATTTTTTGATTTGCAGGTTTTTCTTTTGTTATATCTAGGTTTGAAGCAGATTTTAAAATCTCATTATTTAGTAAAATTTTTACTTGATTTGATATTGCTTTAGCTGATGGTGATGAACTATTTTGTAAAGTTTTTACAAGTAAAGTAAGCGTATTTTTAAGTTCAACCTGTGGATTTTTTGCATTTTTTAGGCGAGATTCTAAAAATACTCCAGAGTTTTCAAGTTTTTGTTTTAGTTCACTGTTTTTTAAATCTTTTATATCTGTAAGGAAGTTTTTTAATGTTTTTTCTATCGGAAGTTGTTCTTTATCTGATTTTATAGAGTTTAGTAAATCTTTGATAGTAGTAGATACATCTCCAAGATTTTTAAGTGTTGGATTATTTTTAACAAGTTCTAGTAATGCTTTATCTGAAGAACTGCTATTTCCACTTTGTTTTAAAATAGTACTCATTACAGATTTTAAGTCTTTGCCATTTGAGATGATTTCAAGCTCTTTTGGTGTGGCACTACTAAGCACTTTTGCAAGTGCTTTATTAGTATTTGGGAGGATAATACCGAGTTTTGAAGAGGTGGAAATATTTATCATTGTTTATTATATCGTTAAAGGATATAAAAACTTGAGTATAATTATAAAAAAATATTGAGAGAATGATATGGATAATAAAATTAAAACAGTTTTAGAAATTTGGCATAAACATTTTAAAGATGAAGATAAGCAATACAGTGAGTTTGAAAGCTCAGATATAGAGTATTTTGTTTCATGTTTGCTTTACAATCACTTCGCATTCCAAAAAGCACTTGATACTATGAAAACTATTGATTTGTCGTATGATTTTATCTCGGCATGTGGGGATGAGTATGATGAGATACTCTCTATTATTAAAAGTATAGAGATTAATGATGAGGGGCAAAAAATAGAGTTCTTGCAAAACTTTATAAAAGAGTCTCAAGCTAAATATTCTGATGATGAGTTATACTTGCTAAATCGTATGGAGTACCATATTGATGGAATTATGCAAAGATATGAAAGTGGTGAAGAGGCTAAAAAAGTTGAGTTTGTAGCACCTGCTAAAAAATCATCAAATCCATTATTGAGATAATTATGAAAAAATATTTAATAACTTCAAGAGAATTTTATACAGATACCCCTGCTATTTTTAGAAATATTTTGCATGAACAGTGTCAAGTCCACATGCCAGAGTATGCTCTTTATAGAGATAAATCAAACCCAAATTATGATATTCAAGCTGCCCATTTTGTAGATGTTTGTAAGCAGTTTGAGGGTATAAAAAGTTTTATACATCAAAAAGTAGATTTAGCAAAAGAGTTAAATGCTACAGGTGTACACCTTACTTCAAAACAGTTTGACGAAATCCCACATGCCAAAGAGTTGGGTTTAGAGGTAATAATCTCAACTCATACTCATGAAGATGTTTTAAAAGCTGAGAACTTAGGTGCAGATGCAGTTACATATAGTCCGATTTTTACCTCACCCGGAAAAGGTAAGCCAAAAGGTGTTGATGATTTAAAAGAACTACTAGCAAAAACAAAGTTGAAAATTTTTGCTCTTGGTGGTATAGTAGAATCTCGGCATGTGGATATGATAGCAGAGGTTAAGCCTTATGGATTTGCTTCTATCCGTTACTTTTACTCAGAGTAGTTTTTTAGTTTAATTTTAAATTAATATGTTTTTATGATATAATTTCACTAGCTATGAGTAACTTAGTTCGTTTTATGGAGCAATGAAATCTACAAGGTCGGAGGATTAATTACCCTTCGACCTTTTTTTTTGTCCTCCTAAAACACGGTTGATTCATACAAATAATTAGCTTAAGGCTATAGGAACCGATGGCTTGCCTTCGGCAGAGATATGCAGAACAAGAGTACAAGGCGAAGGCAAGCCATCGCATCCATGTTTTGTATGAATCAGCCGTGCCTCCTAAAACGAATTAAGGGAGATTTTATGAACAAGCTGTTTGTAATTATATTGCTTGTTTCCCCTTTTTAACTCAAAAGTTTTCCAGCTAAATACCCACTAGAAAAACTCCATTGTAAGTTGTATCCTCCACAAGGTCCATCTAAGTTTATAATCTCTCCACAAAAGTAAAGTCCATTTATAATTTTACTCTGCATTGTTTTTGGATTTATCTCTTTTAGGTTTATTCCACCTCTTGTTATCATTGCCATTTTAAAGCCATCGTGTCCAGAGATTGTTAAAGGTGTCCATGTTAAGAGTTGGATGAGTTTGGCCTTGTTTTTACCCTCTATCTCTTTGTTCTTGGCATGTGGGTTTATCTCTGCTAATTTACAAAGTTCAGAACTTATGGCATGTGGGAGTAGGGTGGATACTATCTCTACTATCTCGGCATGTGGGTTTTTAAGTAGTTCATTTTTTAAATGTTTAGAGATTTGTTCCTCATTCATCCCTTTTGTGAGATTTAGAAGTAGTGGAACTTCGCTATATTTTTCTAAAAGTGGAGTTATCTCTCTTGCAAAGTCTAAAACCACAGGACCTCTAATTCCAGTTTTTGTAAAGATTAAATCCCCAATCGCATGAAGTTTTTTATGTTTTTTTAAATCTACTTTTAACTCAACTTTAGGGATTGTATCTGCTCTACAATTAGCCACCCAATCCTCTTTAGTTTTAAGTGGCATCATTGCAGGGTGTAGTTGTGTGATTTTATGTCCTACTTCAGAAGCTATGCTATAACCATCTCCCTCAGCACCTAAGGTAGGATAACCAAGTCCACCAGTTGCTAAAACTATATTATTTGAGTGAAAAATCTCATTATCTGTTTTAACTCCGATAATTTTTGAGTTTTCATATAAAATATTTTTAACTTTTTTATTACATTTTATTTCTACTCCAACTCTATCCATCTCATCTTGAAGAGCTTTTATAATAGTTACAGAGGAGTGAGAAGTTGGAAAAACTCTAAAGCCATCAGGTGCATGAGTTTCAACTCCAATTTCATCAAAAAACGATACAAGTGCTTTGTGGTCAAATTCTTTTAGAGCATCTTGCATAAAACGACCATCTCTTCCAAATTTACTCATAAAATCTTCGTTTGTATGTGTATTTGTTAGGTTACATCTTCCCCCACCTGTTGCCTTTAGTTTTGAAGCGATTTGAGGTAATTTTTCTAAAAGTAAAACAGACTTTTTATCTTTTGAGGCAGCAATGGCAGAGATTATTCCAGCAGCACCAGAACCAATAACTATAAGATCATAAACTTTTTTCAACTCTTTAATCCTTAATGTCTCACTGACAATATAAGAGATATAATACAATAAAATAATTTTAGGATACCTATGAATAAGCTTACACTCGAAATATTAGAACGATGGCTATGGGATAGTGCTGATTTAATGAGAGGGCATATTGATAGTTCTGATTTTAAAAACTATATTTTTGGCTTACTATTCTTAAAAAGAGCAAATGATCAGTTTATGGAAGAGGCAAATATTGCTGTTGCCCGATGTTATTATCACTTTTGTCATGGGAAAAACAACAGCTTTTAGACACTATGGCATCGCCAAGTGTTAAAGTTCCAAGTGGCTTAAATATACATATAGATTATTCCAATTATAAAAAACCATCAATGAGTGTAAAAATACAAGAAGTTTTTGGACTATATGAAACACCAAAAGTACTTAATAACACTCTATCTTTACAAGTTCACCTACTGACACCAGCGATGACTCCTATGCAAATAACTTATGATTTAAAAAGCTTTTGGGAGAACTCATATGCCGAGGTGAGGTAAGTATAAAAGACACTACTGGCTAGAGGACCCGTTTGAAGCTGTTGTCACGAGTAAAACTAAAAAACATATGATAAAGAATTTAAAAGAGTAAGCTTGATGCTTAACTCTGTTGAGCACTCCGTTATAAGATCCTATTCTATCTCCAGAAAGCCCTAAAAACAGGGATTTAAAATTTTACTATAACCACAGATAACCATTTTTTATTGCAGGATGCGAACAGTTTATATTTACCTTTTGGAAGGTCTACATTAAATTTCTAATAACTATACACATTATCAGTTACCTGTTTTACTGCCTCTATTCTAAACTCATTTGTATATCTTGGTGGCATTTTTAACCCTTAATTATTCATAATAAATTACTTCACTATTTTATCTAATTAACTGATTAAAAACTTGCCTACTTTATAGAGAACATTTCAGTTATCCATCAAAAGAGTTCCGCATTCTCGTCTATCCATTTAAAATATTCTATGATATTCTTAATCTCTTGATTGCTCATATTCTGGTTGGGCATTTTGAGATTGAAAAACTTAATAAGTCTCTTCATATAGGGTTCTTCAAATTTACTCTCGGGGTTTTTGACATATTCAAAAACCCATTGTTCAGCATTCCTGTGCCGCTTGAGAACACCGGTCAAATCCGGTCCGGAACTAACCTTGCCGACAACATGGCATCCGGAACACCCTCCGTCGTGATATGCTTCCTCACCATGTTTGGCCGCTTCCGATTTAGGTGTGGCCAGTTTGCTTATCAGAAGATCTTTAGCACGGATACCTGAATCAGCAGTTTTAATCATATATTGCCATATCATATTTTCAAATAGAATCGCTTTTTCCAGATCATTCCCCTGGTATGCTTTTGCTGCTTTTTCCCTTTCAAATTTAATCTTGGAATACTGGTCTGAAGCATCATCGACCAGATTTTTCACCGTAGAATATTTCTCATACTGTTTTTCTTTAAAGAACATGAACAGTGTCTGAATAATCTCATCGGTTGCCTCGTTGTTGAGGGTGATCTTTCTATATTCTGCCTGAAGTTCTTTTGGAGACAAGCTTTTGATATTGATTTTTTTCGCCCACTCATATTTTTTATTTGGGTCCTTGACAAACAGATACCCCATCATCTCTATA
>JAGGWE010000021.1 GCA_021157665.1 Sulfurimonas sp. | reverse complement strand
TTCACAACTATTTTGATATGCCAATTCAACATGTAAATGATGATATGCTTCGTATTATGAAAAGAGGATTTGGAAAAGCTCAAACTCTTGAACTTCTTAATTTTATGAAAACTCTACCAAACTCTTTCATTCGTACAAGTTTTATAGTTGGACATCCAAATGAAACGGAAGAGATGTTTGATGAGATGTGTGAATTTGCAGAAAATTTCGGATTTGATAGAGTAAATGTATTTTCTTACTCTGATGAAGAGACAACTTCAGCATTTGATATGGATGAAAAAATCTCTGCTGAAGTGATTGCAAAAAGAGCTGAAATTTTAGGTGCGATAACTAATGAATGTATGCAAAAATCTTTAAACGCAGAAGTGGGACACGATATTGAGTTAATTATAGATGGTGAGAGTGATGAACATGAGTATCTTCTTAGTGCTAGAAAAACTATCTGGGCTCCTGAAATTGATGGTGAGATTTATGTAAATGATAGAACTAAAGATGAAGATTTAGAGTACGGAAAAATCTATAAGGCTAAGGTTACTGAGCTTGTTGGAAATATTTTAACTGCAACAGTAGATAATGCTTGAAAATTCAACTCTAAATAGACTAAAAGATAAAAAAAATCTTTTGGCTTTTTCAGGAGGAGTAGATTCATCTGCTCTTTTCTTTTTACTTTTAAAACATAATATAAAATTTGATATTGCTATTGTAAATTATAACATTAGAGAACAGTCTAAAGATGAGATAGCCTATGCAAAAGAGTTAGCAGATATTCATAACTCCACATGCCATATATATAATGCTCCAAAACTAACAAAAAACTTTGAAGCTAAGGCAAGAGAGATAAGATATAATTTTTTTGAAGATCTAATCAAAGAGTTTAACTATGATAATCTCATAACTGCTCATCATCTTGGAGATAGATTTGAGTGGATGTTGATGCAGTTTTGTAAAGGTGCTGGCTGTGCAGAGATAGCTGGAATGCTTAAAGAGGTAGATAGAGGGTTTTATACACTAATCAGACCTCTTCTTCACATAGATAAAAAAGAGCTACTTAACTTTTTGAATGCAAATAAATTAAAATACTTTGAAGATGAAACAAATCTTGATGAAGATATAAAAAGAAATGAGTTTAGACATAAATACTCCACTCCACTTTTAGATAAATACCTAAGTGGGATAAAAAAAAGTTTTGATTATATAGATGAAGATAGAGATAATCTAATTCCAGAGATTAAGTTAAAAGCTATTGATAAGCTTACCTATTTTAAAAGTTCACAAAATAAAAGAGCTGATATTTTTGTTATAGATAAATATCTTAAGTCACAAGGTCACATGCCAAGTGCTAGTGAAAGAGAACTTTTAAAAAATGAAAAAACTGTAATAATTGGTAGAAAATTTTTAATAAATCAAGATTTTGGATTTGTGTTTATTTTACCATTTATTCAAGGTAGTTTTAAATTGCCAAAAGAGTTTAAAGAGGAGTGTAGAGTTCTAAAAATAGAACCTAAACTAAGAGTTTATTTGTATAAAAATAAAGATGCTTTTTTTAAAATAAAAGAGTTATTTAGTAATATTTGAATCTGTACTATTTGTATCTTTTGAAATTCCATAAACTTTCATAGTAAAACTTGAGCGAATCATCTCAGCTTCTCGCTTAAACTCTATTGGAAAATTTATACCTATTATCCAATCACTTTTATTAACAGCATCTAAAAAATCATAAAAACTTTTTGGAGAATTAATTTGTGATGTTGTATTTACTTCATAAACACTAAAACCATCTTCATCTAAGCCTCGTACTTTTGGAGAGACTGTTAATGAGTTGAAATAGGTTCTATTTATTTTTTGAAATCTTTTAGGATCAAACTCTTTATCAAAAGCTGTAATTATATTTCTATTTTCACTTTTTAATTCTATTAATTTTTCTAAAACTTCATCTCTAAAATTTTCATATTTTCTAAGTTGATTACTCTCTTTTTTTAGTTCAACTCTTTTGTTTCTATACTCTTTACCCTCTGGTATTAAAAGTAAAAATGCAAAAATCAGAACAAAAACTAAAAGAAAAACTGATGACAAAAGCAAATATATATTTTGTCGTGATATATTAATATTCATCTTCATCAATCTCCTCTTTTATAATTAACTCATCCTCTTTATCAGCATAATTTGTAGATACAAATCTCAACCAACCATTTTGAGCTGGATAAAAACTACTATATGTTTTATGAAATATAGAACGAAGAGGAGCTTGTAACATAAAATTATATACATCTTTATTTGGTGTTATTCCATAAAGTATAAGTCCATTTTCAAGTAATTTAGCCTCAGATAAAGTTATTCTACTTGGAACTAAATCAAACATATTAGCTATAGAATCTTTTAGAACAGTATTTTTTGTAAATATACTTTCAGAAAGAATATTCTCTTTTTCTATAAAAGTTATCCTTTTTTGCATATTTTCTATTTCAAGATTAACTTCCTCTTTTTGAGTAATAAATTCAATTCTATCTTGAGTAAATCTATAATCTTTAAAAACTAAAAAGGCATATGTAAAAATAAGCATAAAAATTGTTATACCAAAAAAAACACTCAAGAGTTGCATCTCTGGAGTAAATATAGACTTTTTTCTTGATTTTATATAACTATATTTCATGATAATTCCATTATGGCTATTTCACAAACTTCAGCTGCTAAATGTAAATTACGAATATATACATTTAAGAACATCTCTTCTTCTAAATATTTTTTTAAATCTCTACTAACACCTACGGAATCACCAATATAAACATTTTCTATAAATTCACTTTTATATTTTTCATTTTTATAAAAATTATTTACAGAACTTTGTATCAGTAAAAATCTTTGATAATCTTCATTAAAATCATCTGAATCATCTGAATTATAATTTTCTTCCACCACTACTTCTGCAAGTTCCTCTTCCACATCCTTAGACTCAGAAAATTCTTCTATCTCTTCTATAGAATCAAGATCAGCAATATCACCAAAATCATCCAATTCATCTATATCATCAATCGCATCTATATCATCCAAATTTATACTTTCTTCATCATCTAAATCAATATCTTCAATATCCTGCTCATCTATAAGCACTGAAATTTCATCAATCTCCATCTGTGTATCAAAATATTCAGCATAAAGTAATTCTGAATTATCAAATACACTTAAAGAGATAGAATTTTCTTCTATTAAAATAAACATAGCTAAATGAGTATCTATTTTATCTTTAAAAAAATTAGCTAAAACAACAAATGGAGAAAATACAAAATCTACACCTATCTTTTCATATACTTTTTCTATCCCATAAAGATCATTTTTTGAAGTGTAATATGTCCATTTATCTTTATAACATTTATATTCACT
>JAGGWE010000121.1 GCA_021157665.1 Sulfurimonas sp. | reverse complement strand
TATTGGCGATTTATCAACTCTTTAGGGATTGAACATATTGGAGAGGTTGCTTCCAAAACTTTGAGTGATAGTTTTGGATTTGGCTTTGTAGATGCAACAAAAGAACAAATCGTGGCATGTGATGGAATCGGTGAAGAGATGGCAGAGTCTGTTTTAGAGTTTGTGCGAGTAAATAGAGATACAATAGCGACACTTCAAAATATTTTACAACCACTTGAACCTGTTAAAAAAGAAGAAGTAAAAGAGAATCCATTTAAAGCTAAAACAGTTGTACTTACTGGAACAATGAGTGAGTCACGAGGTGCTATAAAAGAGATCTTAGAAAATCTTGGTGCAAAAGTTTCAGGTTCAGTATCTAAAAAAACCGATTTTGTAATTTATGGTGAAGATGCTGGAAGTAAGTATGATAAGGCTATGAACTTGGGCGTTGAGTGTTTAACAGAAGTACAAATGAGAGAGATGTTAAATGATTAGACTTGATAACTATTTAGTTGAAAAAAATTTTACAGATAGCAGAAATAAAGCTCAAACACTTATAAAAAATGGTGTTGTATCGGTAAATGATAAAGTGATTTTAAAAAGTGCTTTTAAAGTTGAAGAGTCTGATGAGGTGAAATTATCAGAGCATGACAACTATGTATCTCGTTCTGCTCATAAATTAAAGCTATTTTTAGAAGAGTTGGAGTTAGATGTTAGTGGCATGTGTGCTTTAGATATAGGCTCTTCTACTGGTGGATTTACTCAGGTGCTTTTAGAAAATGGTGTTAAAGAGGTTTCTGCCGTAGATGTGGGAAAAGATCAACTCCATAAGTTGATAAAAGAAGATTCAAGAGTAAAATCGTATGAGAGTTGCGACATTAGAAAGTTTGGGAGCCAAGAGCCTTTTGAATTAGTTGTAAGTGATGTTTCTTTCATCTCTCTTTTATATATTTTAGATGATGTTGAGCGTTTGGCATGTGGAGATATTATACTTTTGTTTAAACCTCAGTTTGAAGTTGGACGAGAGACTAAAAGAGATAATCATGGTGTAGTTTTAGATGAAAAAGCAATTCAGACAGCGATGACAAAATTTGAAGATGCTTGTGAGTTAAAAGGGTGGAAATTAGTTAAAAAGTCTCCCTCTAAACTTACGGGTAAAGAGGGAAATCTGGAGTATTGTTACTATTACAAGAATAGATAATTAGGGTGTTTATTTTTTAAATGGTCCACAAACTAAGGCTCGTTTTACACCTGTTGTTAAATTTTCAATTCCCTCAATCACCTTTTCTTGTTTTATTAGAACATCTACGATTTGACTTGAGTATTTAATAGCACTCTCTTTCATCATTCCAAGCATTGGCCAACCCCATAATGCAGAAACTGTAACCTCTTCTTTTATAAAATGTGGCTCAGTTAAGAATGTACAACTGAGTACTGATTCAACAGCACTTCTATTTGTCTCACTACCACCAACTAAATCAATTACAACTGAACCTTTTGGAATAACTCTTTTTAAATGGTCATTACTTACAAGATAAGTTATACCTCTTATCTCTCGTGGTATCTCTGCACCATTTACTACTAAATCAACATCTTCTAAAAATTCATCAATTCTATCTTTAGCCGTTTGTGTACGACCTAAAATATGGATATTTTTAAATCCTTGGTTATATATTTCGTGCATTGCACCTCTTGCAACATTACCATAACCAAGAACCACCACTTTTGCTGTCTTTATATCCAAATCAGGTTTATTTTCTTTAAGTAGCTTAATCCCATATCTTGCTCCAGCTTGTCCTGTTACATGAAGACATTGAATCCTTCTTAAACCAAACTCAAAGGGTTTATGCTCTTTTCTATAGTTATCAATAGCTGCGTCACCATTTTCTAATTCAAACTTGTGTAAGTCAAAAATATTACAGTTTTTATCTTGAAGTTTTTTAATTAATCCATCTCTATCATCATAACTTTCACTATCATAAAAGTATAAAGTTTCTTCACCTAGATATTTTAGTTCTTCAAATTTAATATCAGAATGAAGCATATTAAGAGAAAGAGGATTACGATTTCCTGCTCGTCTAACTGCCCCTGCTAATCTTTCATTTCTGCCAATTACAAGTATTCTTAAATCTTTTATATTGTCATTTTGGATGAAATCTTTTAGTGCTTCAGCCATCGCCTCTCGAGCTAGTATTTGCTCATCTGTTTGAACTTTTGGAGATTCTAATATCTCCTCCATAGCGATAACATTTATTTGACTCTCTTCAAGCATTTTTGCACGGTCTGGAAAAGAATGAAAGTGTGCCATACAAAACAGAGTACAACCTTTTTTCATTTGTGAGATTGACTCTAAAGATGGACCCTTAAATTTAATAATCATATCTTTATTTTTATATATTTCATCTTCTTTTTGCATAACAGCACCGTTATCAAGATACTCTTTGTCTGTAAAACCTACACCTAAACCAGCACCATATTCAACAAAGAGATTAACCCCTGCATCTGTTAAGTGTCCAACATCTTCTGGAGTTAGAGCAACTCTTTTTTCTAAGCCTCCTGGGTTTTCAGGAGACTCAATCTCTTTAACTAAGGCAACATTTTTAAATACAATTGATAATTTTCCCACTACTGTCCTTTTTTATTGGTTAATATTTTATATATAACTACTTAAATTGGTAAACACTATAGCGAAAAGAGACTTAATTTTTAAAAATATATGAACCATAATAATGTTTAGATATACTTTCATTAATTAACTTAAAATATATTTATTTTAAATATTATATAT
>JAGGWE010000069.1 GCA_021157665.1 Sulfurimonas sp. | reverse complement strand
ATATTAACTTATATAATTCTTAATAATGATAATATTTATCATTTTCATACACTTTTATTTATATATGAATTTCATTTGCTATAATTACACTTTAATTCATTAAGAGGTAATCTATGAAATTTCTATACAATCCATCTTCTCACTTTAACTTGGCAAATCTATTCACTTTTGTAAATATTGCTGCAGGACTTCTGGCTACTTATTTTATCACTCAAAACAATTTTTTCTTAGCTATTATCCTTGCATGGATTGGTGGGGCTTTTGATATTTTTGATGGTAAAATTGCTAGAAAATATAACTTATCAAATGAGTTTGGTGTTCAACTAGACAGTTTTGCAGACTTTTTGAGTTTTGTTTTAGTGCCTGTCTTTCTAATTTTTCAAGCTGTCTATGCTACTTCACTCTCTGGCATGTGGATTTTTATTGCTGGTGTTGTTAGCATATACTATGTAATATCTGGACTTAGAAGACTTATACACTTTAACATCCACACAGATGCAGGGGATGTTGATAAGTACTTCACTGGAGTACCAACCCCACTTGGAGCAATTTTACTCTGGTTAGTTTATCTTTGTCATGCTTATGAGATTCTAAGTGCAATAATTGTTCTAATTTTAATGACTGCAATTGGATGGAGTCTAAACTCTAAAATCAAAGTTCGCCATCCTTAAAGTGTATTTTCTCCAAGCACTCTAACCTCTCTTTGAGGAAAGGGTATAGTTATCTCTGCATCTTTTAATGCAACCAAAAATTTCAGATTTACATCATACTGTGTTTTAAAAAAACTCTTTGTCGGTACCCAGTATCTATATCCTATATCTATCGAGCTTTCCCCAAACTTTTCAACACCAACTATTGCTTCATTCTCATTACTAATATCATCCTGAATCGCTAAAATATTTTTTAATGTTAATATCGCCTTTTTGACATCACTATCATAAGCGATTCCAACACTTCCCTCCACGATTCGATAAGAAAATGAGTTTACTAAAACATCACCAATCATATACTTATTTGGTATGGTTATCTGCTCTTTATCTTCGTTGATTAAAACTGTATATCCAAGCTTAATATTTTCAACCTCTCCATAAACATCATTCACAGTTATAGTATCTCCAACTTTAAAGGGCTTAGTTGCCACCAAAACAACTCCTGCTGCAAAGTTTGAAACACTTCCCTGCAGAGCCAAACCGGCAGTTAAAGATATAGCACCAATAGCTGCAATAAAAGGAGCTATAGAGATTCCCAATTTTCCCAAAGCTAAGATTCCCATTATAACTACAATAAGAAATCTTACAAAATTAGCTATAAAATCACTGAGAGTCTCATCCATTTTATTTTTAAGCAGAAGATTTAAGACTATTTTATAGATATATTTTGACGCAATAATCCCTATGATAAATATAATTATCGCACCAACTAATTGCAAAGAGTAGTTTGCAAAAAATTCCACTATAATGTTGTAAAACTTACCTACTTCTTCAAGTTCTTTATCCACTTTTTATCCTTTTTTAACTCTAAATCTACAACTGCCAACCGTTATAATTTTACCATTTTTTATAGCCTCTTTAATATATGCAAGAGTACCTTTAGGGTCAGCATCGCCAATCTCTTCTTCAATGATTTTCAACAAATCATTTTCACTTGTATCACTCCAAGTTTTTTCATAAGTGGGCTAGTCGGTTAACTCCTCCTTTGTTATAATATGGTATGAATTTATCAAATAACAACATACAAGACAAAATCTTAATTGCTGGAGAAGATTATCCACAAACATATAGAAAATTTGTTGAAATGTTTCCAGATAATCAAAGTTGTATAGATTTTTTGTATAACTTACGTTGGAGAGATGGATTTACTTGTCCTAAATGTGGTGCATTGTCTAACCCATGGCATCAAACACATCAACGACTTGTGTGTCCACATTGCCGTCATCAAACTACAGTGACTGCAGGAACAATTTTTGAGAGAACAAGAACACCATTAACTACATGGCTTGAAGCAGCATGGCATGTTACCACAGCGAAAAATGGTATGTCAGCTACGACTATTGAACGAACACTAGGGATATCTTACAGAGTAGCTTGGACAATGCTTCAACGTTTCAGAGTAGCTATGGTTCGGTCTGAAAGAGAAAAACTTTCAGGAATAGTAGAAGTTGATGAAACCCTTATTGGCAGTGTTGATGAGGGAGGAAAGCGTGGTCGTGGTTCTAAAAAGAGTATTGTAGTAATTGCTATAGAACTTCATGAACCAAAAGGTTTTGGGCGAATCAGAATGCGTTTTATTCCAGATGCATCAGGCAAAAATTTAACAGATTTTGTCAGTGATGTTGTTCAATCAGGTAGCACCATACATACAGACGCTTGGAAAGGGTATAGTAATTTACAATCTCTTAGCTATAAACATGTAGTGACAAATATTTCAGCTTCTGAAGATCATGCTCATGTCCTTATGCCTGGTGTTCACAGCGTTGCTTCACTTTTAAAACGTTGGATACTTGGTACACACCAAGGTGCATTTGCAACATATCACCTACAAGCTTATTTGGAAGAATTTACCTTTAGATTTAATCGTAGATTATCAAAACACAGAGGTCTTGTATTTAGAAGACTTCTAGAGCAAGCCGTCTCAACGGCTCCTGTAACTGAGAAAAATGTTACTTATGGTTATAAATGGAACAAGGAGGAGTTAATCGACTAGCCCACT
>JAGGWE010000200.1 GCA_021157665.1 Sulfurimonas sp. | reverse complement strand
GTGGCTATAGAGAGAGGGAAACGCCTGGTCCCATTCCGAACCCAGAAGCTAAGCCTCTCATCGCTGATAATACTGCAGGTTTCACTTGTGGGAATGTAGGTCGTTGCCTAGTTTGTCTTTTTTACAACTTTCCTTTTTAATTAATGAATCTCACTTAAGCACTTTTTATTTATTTAAATTTTATAATTTATCTATTTTAAAATCATTTATATGTTATTATTTTATATCTATTTTTTAGGAATAAATATGAAAGAATATATTAAAAATCAAATTAAAAAATCTTATGAAACTAAACAAGCAATTTACAAGAATGAAGAACTTTTAAATAAAATTGAAGAAGTATCAAGAAAATGTGTTGAACTTTATAAAGGTAATAATAAAACTATTTTAGCTGGTAATGGTGGTAGTGCAGCAGATGCTCAACATATTGCAGCTGAGTTGGTTGGTAGATATGGTTTTGATAGACCATCTTTACCATCTCTTGCCCTTACTACTGATACATCTGCTATTACAGCCATTGGTAATGATTATGGATATGATCAAGTTTTTTCTCGTCAGCTTGAGGGGATGGGACAAGATGGAGATATTTTCATAGGAATTTCAACTTCTGGTAACTCTGTAAATATTATAAAAGCGTTTGAGAGTGCTAAGAAAAAAAATATTATGACTGTTGCTTTAGTTGGTCGTGATGGTGGAGAGATGGCAAAAATTGCTGATATAGCTTTAATTGTGCCATCTGATTCTACTCCTCGTATTCAAGAATCTCATATTTTAATTGGGCATATTATTTGTGATATTATTGAAAAAGAGATTTTTGCTAATGGTGTAAGTAAATAAGTTATGCAAAAAGCTCTTTTTTTAGATAGAGATGGTGTTATAAATGTTGAAAAAGATTATCTTTATAAGATAGAAGATTTTGAATTTATTGATGGAATTATGGAACTATCTAGATATTACCAAGATAGTGGATATAAAATATTTGTTGTAACTAATCAGTCTGGGATTGCAAGAAAATATTATACTGAAAAGGACTTTTTAAAACTTAGTTCTTGGATGATTAGAGAATTTGAGAAAAATAATATTAATATTTATAAAGTTTACTATTGTCCTCATCATCCAGATATATCAGGAAAATGTAGTTGTCGAAAGCCACATGTCGGAATGCTTTTACAAGCTAAAAAAGAGTTTGATATAGATTTGAAAAATTCGATAATTATTGGTGATAAAGAGAGGGATATTGAAGCTGGTTTAAATGCTGGACTTAGAGAGACTTATCTTTTTGATGAAAGTGAAACTATAAAAGATTCAAAGGCTACAAAAATAGTTTCAAAACTAAATGATATATGGAAAAAATAGATGTTAATTTTAAATAGTGGTGGTACTTTTAATAAAAGATATAATCAAATAAATGGGAAACTTGAAGTTCCTTATGATAATTATGCAATTGAGAAAATTTTAGAGAGTATAGATATTGATTATGATTTAGCAGGTGTTGTTTATAAAGATAGTCTTGATATGGATGTTAATGATAGAAAGATGTTAGCAAATATAATAATGGAATCAAAAGATGATACTTTTATAATTATTCATGGAACGGATACTATTCATGAGACTTCTGAGTTTTTATCTGAAATTTTTGAAGATAGAAAGATTATTTTAACTGGGGCAATGAAACCTTTTGAGATAGATAATATTGAATCTGCTGTTAATCTTGGAATAGCTATTGGTTTTTCAAAGGCTCTTAGCGAGAATGGAGTTTATATCTGTATGAATGGGTATGTTGGCATGTGGGATACAATTGTGAAAAATAGAGTTGAAGGAAAATTTGAACTTGTCAAATAATATAGCTTGTACTCATTGTCATTTAGAATTTAATGAGTCTGTAATGATAAAAGATGGTGAGCATTATTTTTGTTGTAATGGTTGTCAGGGTGTTTATCATCTTCTGAATGAAGAGGGTTTAGATAGTTTTTATGAAAAGGCCGGTGATACTAAACTAACACCACAAACTGGACAGTATGCAGATTCATCAAATTTTAATTCACCTGCATTTTACGATAAATTTATAAAAATAAATAGTGATGGATTTAGTGAAGTTTCTCTAATTATAGAGGGTATTCATTGTTCGGCTTGTGTTTGGTTAAATGAAAAAGCATTACATCAAATGGATGGAGTTGTAGAAGCAAATATTAATTATACTAATAACAAAGCTACTATTGTTTGGGCTGAGGATATAGTGAAATTATCTGGAATAATTGATATGATTCGAGCAGTTGGTTACAATGCTTTTCCTTATGATGCATCGATTCAAGAGGTTCAGGCTAATAAAGAGAGAAAAGATTATTATCTGAGAATGTCAGTGGCTATTTTTGCCACAATGAATATCATGTGGATAGCAGTTGCTCAATATGCTGGATATTTTACAGGTATTGCTCAAGATATGAAAACTGTTTTAAATATAGCTGAGGGTATTTTAGCTACTCCTGTTCTTTTTTATAGTGGTTGGATCTTCTTTAGAGGTGCATATTTTGGAATAAAAACCAAAACTGTAAATATGGATATTCTTGTTGCAACAGGTGCTTTACTTACATATATATATTCTATATATATCACTATTGTAGAAAATGGTGAGGCATATTTTGATTCTGTAAGTATGATTATTACTTTTGTACTTATTGGTAAGTTTTTAGAAGTTTTAAGTAAGAAAAATGCTGCAGATGCTCTTGATATAATGGGGCAAAATATTCCCAATGAAGTTAATATTATAGAAAATGGTTCTATTGTTTCATGTAAACTCGATGATGTAAAAGTGGATAATATAGTAGTTGTTTCTTGTGGAGAAAAAGTTTTACTTGATGGTGAGATTTTAAAAGGCGATGGTTCTTTTGATGAATCAAATCTTACGGGTGAGAGTGAACCTATTTATAAAACAATAGGTGATAGTGTTGTAAGTGGTACAGTTAGTATTGATGCAGATATACATTTTCGTGTAACAAAAGATTTTGAGCATTCAACATTGTCAAATCTTATGATGTTATTAGAATCTGCTATAAGTAAAAAACCTAAAATTCAACAGATGGCGAATAGACTTTCAGAATATTTTTCTAGTACTATTTTAATATTGTCGTTTGTAACATTTTTAGTTTGGTTTGTTTTTTTTGATGATTTTGAAACATCTTTTATCGTTGGTATTTCAGTTATTGTTATAGCTTGTCCATGTGCTTTGGCTCTTGCCACACCTTTAGCAACTCTTGTAGGTCTTAGTTTGGGTATAAAAAAAGGGGTGCTTTTTAAAGAAGCTGCTCAGTTAGAAACAATGGCAAAAACTAATGTATTGCTTTTAGATAAAACAGGAACTATTACAGTAGGAAAACCAGAAGTTGTGAATGAAAAAGTTTTTCAAGAATTTGATAAAAAATTGCTTTACTCTCTTGTGAAATCATCAAAGCATCCTGTGGCATGTGGAATTAAAGAGTATTTAAAAACTCAAAATGAAGAGATAAAAGATATTATTTTTGATGAATTTTCTCATATTCCTGCATGTGGGATAGATGCAAAATATCAAGATAAAGTTGTAATTGGTGGTAATTTAAAACTGATGAAACAAAATGGGATTGAAATATTTTATAGTAGCGATAATACTATTTTCTATTTTGCAATTGATAAAACAGTAGTGGCAATATATGAGTTGAGTGATCAGATTAAAGTTGGTGCTAAGGAGTTGATTGCTAGTTTAAGTAAAAAAGGTATTGAGAGTGTTATGCTTACAGGGGATCATAAATCTATAGCGATAAAAGTAGCACAAGAGATAGGTTTAAAAAACTTTTTTTATGAGCAGACAGCAGAAGATAAAGCTAATTATGTTAAAAAACTTCACAAAGATGGTAAAGTTGTCGTTATGGTTGGTGATGGGGTTAATGATGTTTTAGCATTGGCATTGGCTGATATAGGGATAGTAATGGGTAGTGGTAGTGATATTGCTATTGATGTTGGTGATGTTGTTCTTTTGAATGATTCACTAAAATCTTTAGAAGATTCTTTTAAAATTTCTCGTACGACATTTGGATTGATTAAGCAAAATTTGTTAATTTCACTTATCTACAATAGCATTACTATTCCTCTTGCTATGGCTGGGTATGTAATACCTCTTGTTGCTGCTATATCGATGAGTATTAGTTCATTGCTTGTTGTTGGAAACTCTATGAGAATTCGTTTGAAATGGAATAAAAGATAAGGAAGGTATAAAATGGATAGTTGGTTAATTGCTATGATGATTGGAGCATCAGTATTTCTTGGAGCTCTTGGGCTTGCTGGATTTCTTTGGGCTGTAAAAAATGGACAGTTTGATGATGAAGAAAAGTTTTTAAATGCTGCTAAATTTGATGGTGTAGATGAACTTAATGCTGCTGCAGATTTAGAAAAAAAGAAAGAGAAGTTAAAAAGAGATTATAGACCTGAATAGTTTTGGTTTTAAAAGAGATATGAATTGCCATAAAAGGCAATTCAAAAGGTAAACTTATTTACCGATAGTTTGTGCGAATGCGTCTAAATCAGCGTCAGAGTATTTAGCTACTTGACCTTTCATAAGACCTTTCATTGGACCACCGTAAGTACCAGCTTTGTAACCTTTCATAGCAGTTGCAATGTCAGCATGACTCATAGAAGCTACAACTTTAGATTTACCTAGAGCTTTTTTAGACCAGTCTGCACCATGACAAGAAGTACATGCTTTTCCATTTACTGCTGCCATTGAAGCTGTTGCTAGTGCTAAAGTAGCGATTGAAGCGATAACGATTTTTTTCATTTTGATTCCTTAGGATTAATTTTCAGCCCAATTATAGTGATTTGAGTCTTAAATACATGTTAATGAATTATATTGTATCATTTTGTTAAATTAAAATAGTATGGATAAGTAAATGAAATATATAGAAAATGAGTTAAAAGATAAAACAATTTTAATAACTGGTGGTGCTGGATTTATTGGTTCAAACTTAGCTTTTTACTTTCAAAACAACCATCCACATGCCAAGGTTGTAGTGCTTGATAGTTTTAGAAGTGGTGAGACACTATCTAATGGAAACCTAAAGAGTTTTGGGCATTTCAAGAACTTATTAGGCTTTAGAGGTGAGATTATTAGTGGTGATATTAATGATAAAGATTTACTTTTAAATTTAGAAACTAATTATAAATTTGATTATATATTTCATGAAGCTGCAATCTCTGATACTACAGTATTAGAACAAGATTTAATGATAAAAACAAATGTAAATGCTTATAAAGACCTACTAGATTTAGCTTTGACACACTCTGCCAATATTATATATGCATCATCTGCTGCTACATATGGTAACGCTGAGTCTCCTCAAAGAGTGGGAAGAGAATCTCCTCAGAATGTTTATGGGTTTTCAAAACTTAGTATGGATAATTTAAGTCGTGAGTATATGAAAAAATCTGATATTTCTATTGTTGGGCTTAGATATTTTAATGTGTATGGAAATGGTGAGTATTTTAAAAATACAACTGCTTCAATGGTTTTACAGTTTGGGCATCAGATTTTAGCAGGAAAAAATCCTAAACTTTTTGAAGATAGCGATAAAATACTTCGTGATTTTATATATATAGAAGATATTATCCAAGCAAATATAAAAGCTATGCAACCAAAGAAGAGTGGTATTTATAATGTTGGAACAGCTAAGGCTAGAAGTTTTCAAGATATTGTAGATATTTTACAGAGTGAACTTGGAACTAACTTGGCGTGTGAATATATTCCTAATCCTTTTATCGGAAGTTATCAGTTTCATACAGAGGCAGATATTCAAACTACAAAAGATTTCCTTGGATATAAACCAGCTTTTGAGATGGAAGATGGAATAAAAGCTTATGTGAGTGATATTAAAAGAGTATATGAAGAAGAAGTTAAATAATGAAAACTCTTAAAAATTTAAAACCAAAGATTTTAGTTATCGGTGATTTAATGATAGATCATTATTTATGGGGTAGTTGTGAGAGAATTTCCCCTGAGGCCCCTGTTGCTGTTGTAGATATTGCAAAAGAGACTACCGTTCTTGGTGGTGCAGGTAATGTTATAAATAATCTTGTTGCCTTAGGTGCTGAAGTTAGTGTTAGCAGTGTTATTGGGGATGATGAGAATGGTATTGAGTTAAAATCAATGTTGAAGACTATAGGTGTTGATTCTCAAAATATTATTATTCAAAAGGAACGAAAAACATCTAAAAAAAGTAGAGTAATTGCTAGTTCACAACAAGTAATTCGATATGATAAAGAGAGTAAAGAAAATATAAGTGATGAGTCTGTTGGTAATATACTTGATTCTTTAATTGGAACTATTTCAAAGTATGATGCAATTATATTATCAGATTATGGGAAGGGTGTTTTAAGAGAAAAATTATGTCAGGGTGTAATTTC
>JAGGWE010000238.1 GCA_021157665.1 Sulfurimonas sp. | reverse complement strand
GGATGAAAAAGTCCCACTAAAACAGTTCTTAACTGGAATGAAAGGACACTTTGATATTCCCAAAAAATGTAAAAAAATTCTTCAAGTAGCAATTATGGATTTTAATGATGGGAAATGCTCAAAAGCCTTTAAATTAAAACAGTTTGATAATGGAGTAGTTATTAAAACTGATGCTTGGATAGAGGATTAAGCAGTTACTTTATAGTAGTTATCATTAGCGATGTAAGTATTTACCATAATATGACGCATATTTAATTCTTTAATATCCATAGGCTCTTTTGGTAGAGTGTTGTGTATATTTGGAGTTTGGTCAAGTATGGCATGTGGCTTTTTAAGTAAAGAAAACATTTTAGAGTTACTTGTATAAGCTGTATTTACATTGATTAAAGAGTTTTGTAAAGTAAATTTATTTATAAGATTTTTTGTTTTTTTTTGAAAACTATTTTCTGATGTATTTAATTGTTGTTTATTAGATAGTACTTGTTTTTTTGATATATAATCAACAGGAAGATTAGATTTTTTAAAATCAATACTTGATCTGTTTTCTTTGAGTTTAGAGTCAAAAGCTTTAGTCTCATTATCTGCTTTATAAACCCTCTGTTTATTGATTTTATCAGAAGTATCAGTTTGAATATAAGTACTATATGATGATACAAACATAATACACCCCATTTACATTATTTGTTATATTGTAAAACTTTTTTGCTTAAATAATGTTAAAATAATGACAAGATAAAAATAGGTGGTATAATTATTTTGTTAAGTAGTTTAAATAAAATATTATTTTTGTTATTATTTACAACTACTTTTATTACTCTTACATTAACTGCAAATCAAAAAAATTTATTAAATCTTACAGATTCTGAAATAAAGTTTATAAAAAATCATCCAAAAATTATTTTAGGTACAGAAAAAAGATGGAAAATTAGCGCTTATGATGATGATATTTTAAATTTGATAAAGAAAGTAAGTGGTGTAAATTTTAAGTTAAAAACTGGAAATTATTCTGAGATTCAAGAGATGCTTAACGAGGGACAGATTGATGGTCTTATTACTCGTGAAGACATTAAAGATACAAAAGGATATTTAAATTTTTCTGATGTATATATTAGTATGCAAAAGATGATAATTACAACAAAAGAAAATTTAAAAGATATAGAGTCTATTAAAGATTTAAATTCAAAAATAATAGCTATTCATGGAAGTAATTGCTCTGATGTGAAAATAGCAAATAGATTTAAAAATTCTATAATAATTAAATATGAGACGATGGAAGATGTTATAAAAGCTGTTGCAACTAACCAAGCTGATGCCATGCTTGGAAATAGTTCAATTTATTGTCTTGCAAATGAACTTGGATATAGCAACCTTAAAAATATTGTTAATCTTGATGAAAAATTAAATTTTGTATTTGGAATAAGAAAAGACTGGATAGAAGCTATAAGTATTATAAATAAATCTTTAAAATATATTGGTAAAGATAAGTTGATAAGTCTTAAAAATAAATGGTTTTTTTCACAAAATAAATTTAAAAATTATGTACTTACTGATAATGATTTAAAATATACTAAATCACTGAAAAATTTAAAAATATGTGTAGATCCAAATTCGATGCCAATCGAGGCAATAATAGATTCTCGGCATGTGGGAATTGCTTCAGATTATTGGAAACTTTTTGAAGAAAAATTAGGTATAGATGTAAAGATATTTAAAACTCAAAGTTGGAGTGGCTCATTAGAAGCGATGAAACAAGAAAAATGTGACATACTCTCTTTTTCTACTCCAACTAAGCAAAGAAGAAAAAGCATAAAGTTTACAGACCCATTTTTAGAATTATCTTTAGTTATGATTACTTTAGCAGATAAAAAAAGTATCATAGATTTTAGTGTGCTTGATGGTGAGTCAATAGCAGTTGTAAAAGAACATGCTTTAGTTAATAGGATTAAAAATAAATATCCAAATATTAATATCATAGAAGTTAGAAATATAGATGATGGCTTGAAAAAAGTAGAAGATGGAGAAGTTTTTGGTTATGCCGATAGCTCTGTTGCTATAGATTATGCTTATCATAATGGAACATATTCTAACTTTAAGGTAAGTGCATATTTTGATGATAAGTTAGAACTAGGACTTGGTATAGCTAAAGATAATGTAAGGCTTTATCGTATTTTTCAAAAAGTTGTAAATAGTATAACTAATAAGCAAAAACAAAGTATTTTAGAAAAATATTTTACTACAAAATATGAAAAACAGTTTGATTATACATTGTTTTGGAAGTTAATAATTGTAGCTTTAGTTATAGTTTTAATAATTGTTTTTAGACAATATGCTATACAAAAACAAAATAAAAAATTAACAAGAAGAGTTCAAGATGAACTTGAAAAATCACGAAAAAAAGATAAAATGATTTTTCATCAAAGTAAACTTGCAGCAATGGGAGAGATGATTGAAAATATTACACATCAATGGAGACAGCCACTTTCTCAGGTAAATTCTGCTGTTCTTATAATTGATGATACCCTTGAAGAAAAAGGGATTAAAAATGAGGTTATAGAAGAAAAGTTACTTGAGATAGAATCATTAACAAAATATATGTCAAATACAATTAATGATTTTAAAAACTTTTTTGATCAAAATAAAGTTAAATATAATTTTATTATAGAAGATATTTTAGATAAAGCTATTGAAGTGTTGGATACAAAATTAAAATCTAATGATATAGAAATTTTGTCGGGAATTAAAACAGAACATAAATGTTTTGCTTATCCAAATGAGTTACAACAAGTTTTTTTGATTATATTAAACAATGCAATAGATGCGATACAAATGAATAATAAAAAAGCTTCTAAGATAAAAATAGAGGTAGAAAAAATAGATAACTATCATTATGTACGAATATGTGATAATGCAGGTGGTATGAGTAAAGAGATAGAAGATAAAATATTTGAACCATATTATACGACAAAACATAAGACACAAGGAACAGGACTTGGTTTGTATATAGCTAAAATTATTATTGAAGATAGTTTGGGTGGAGAGTTGAATTTACAAAACAAATCAACAGGTGTTTGTTTTATAATAAAATTAAAGGTAAAAAATGGATAATAAGTCAAAGCCGTATAGTATTTTATTTGTTGAAGATGAAAAAGAGATACGAGATAATTATATAAAATATTTAAAAAGACATTTTTTAAATGTATATGAAGCTGTTGATGGTGAGGATGGATACCAAATATATAAAAATAAAAAGCCAGACATCATGATTGTGGATATAAACTTACCAAAACTTAATGGATTAGATTTAGTAAAACGAATAAGAGAAAATGATCAAAATACTAAAGTAATAATGCTAACTGCTTATTCAAATACAAATTATTTATTAGAAGCGATAGAGTTAAAGTTGGTTAAATATCTTATAAAACCAATCTCAAGAGATGAATTAAGAGAGGCACTTGATTTAGCAGTATTAGAATTTTCAAAATTTGATATTAAATCAAAAAAAGTTTTAAATTTAGAGGATGGATTTGTATGGAATTATGTAAGTGAAGAGATGCTTCATAATGATATGGAAGTTTTATTTACAAACAAAGAGAAACAGATTCTCAAATTATTGCTTTTAAATCCAAATATTGTTTTTAGTTATGATGAAATAATAGCTGAAGTTTGGGAAAATTTAGAAGATGATAAATTAGATCCATTAAAAACAATGATTAAAAATATAAGAAAAAAATTACCAAAAGACACAATAAAAAATATTTTTGGTGTAGGTTATAAGTTTTAGATAAGATAAATCTTAAAACTCACTACTAACTCATTAGTGTAAGATACAATAGTAATAAGAACATAAAATATTACTTTAAAAGGTAATTAAGGAGCGATAAAATGTTAAAAAAAAGTTTTATATGTTTAGCTTTAACAGGTTTCATATCTTCATCTGTTACATCGGCTAACTCATTGCAACAAAGTGTCGTGGAGGTATTAAATACTAATCCTGTAATTCAAGAGAGACTTAAAAACTTTAGGGCTACTCAACAGGATTTAAGTATCGCAGAGTCTGAGTATTATCCTCAAATAGATTTGAGGGTTGCTGTTACATATAATCAAGCAGGTGATATGAAATCAGGAGAGTTAGATAGAGATGATGACTTTCACCACAATGTAGCTAATGCAAACTACAGAACTTATGAGAGTTCTCTAACTTTAACTCAAAATCTGTTTGATGGTTTTTCAACTACAAATAAGGTTGATTTTGAAGAGGCTCGTATTTTAGCTGCGGCGTATAATTATCTTGAAAAAGCTAATGATATGGCATATAGAATGACTGATGCTTATTTAAATGTACTTAGAACTTATGAACTGATTGGAACAGCGAGAGAGAATGTTCAGATTAATGAAACAATCTATTCTAAAGTAAAGGATCTTTTTGAATCGGGCTTAACAACAGATTCAGAAGTTAAGAAGATTCAATCAGCCTTATCTTTAGCTCGTTCAAACTTAACTGTTGAAAAAAACAATGCTCTTGATGCAGAGTATAAATATAGAAGAATTTTGGGTCGTTTACCAGATGTTGGTGAGATGAAAAAACCTGAATTGAGTATGAATATGCCTGAGAGTATTGAAAGAGCGGCATTGTACTCAATAGATAACAATCCGTCTATGTTGGTTAGTCGTTATAATATAAAGGGTGAACAAGCACTTTGGAGACAAAGTAAAAAAGAGTACTATCCTAAAATAGATTTAGAGCTTAGTCAAACTCTTAATGACCATGATGAATTGGGTAATAGGTTTGATCAGGCAGATGACAGATTTAAAGCTCGTATCGTAATGAACTATAATCTATTCCGTGGTGGTTCAGATGTAGCTACAGTGCAAAAGCATGTAAGTAAAATAAATCAAGAGATAGAGATTCAAAGAGATCTTAAAAGACAAGTTGTTGAAGGTTTAGATCTATCTTGGAATGCTTATCATATGGTTGATAATCAACTTAAAGATTTAAGAGAATATAGTGAATTTTCTGAAAAAACATTGGAACTTTATAAAGAAGAATATGATTTAGGAAGAAGATCATTACTAGATCTTTTATCTGCACAAAATGATGTTATAAACTCTCGTTCTCAAATAATTAAAGCAGAGTATGATCAACTGTTTGCTCAGTATCGTATTTTAGATGCAATGGGACTTCTTGTTGTTGCGATTAATGGAACAGCTGATGAATTTACATCTAAAGTTAATTTGCATACTGATAATTCACTTGAAGTTTTAGATACTTATCCAGTTGAGTTTGATGTTGATAATGATAATGTAGCTGATAATATAGATCTTTGTGATAATTCACTAAAAGAAAATAACATAATGCCATATGGCTGTAAAAAGGATTAAAAATGAAAAAATCTTTATTAAGTTTACTTCTTGTAAGTACGATAATTTTTGCTGGAACTTATGATGATTCTTATTCTCCTGTAGGTGAGAAGAGTTTGAGTGTTTCAGATCCGTTCATGTATGGTGATTTTAAAGAGATTAGACGCTTTGATTTACTTGATGCTAGTGATGTTGATGTAACTGACATTGGTGCTACTGATATTAATCATCTTAAAACTACTCATGCACAATCTGATTTTAACGAAGTAGTTAAAACTATTAAGAATTATGTTAGTAGTGGAGAGACTATTAAAGTTACAGTTATTGGTCATGCAAGTGAGAGAACAGATATTCAAGAGGAAGTTGCTGTTGATTCTAAGACTTATGCAAATAAGATACAGAATTGGTTCAGAACTTCACAAGATACAAATCAAACACAAAAAAATAGTAGTGATTTTGCTTCTGATATAGCAGCAAGACTTAAAGACAATAATATCAGTGAAGATATTATAGTTGTTGAGCATAGAGGATCTGAAGATCTTGGATTCTCAACGGAAACTGATTATGGTATAGCTTTATCAAATCGTGTAATGGTAGCTATTTATGTAGTAAAACCAGAGCCAGAAGTAGTTGTAGTAGAAGATAAAGATAGTGATGGAGATGGTGTACTTGACTCTAAGGATGAGTGTCCAGATACACCAAAAGGTTTAATGGTTGATGATGTTGGATGTCCAATGAGTATGACAATTAGACTTAATTTTGAGGTTGATTCTTATATGATTCCAGAATCTAGTAATGAAAAAGTTTTTGAATTTGCAGAATTTTTAAAAGATAGTCCTGCTTTTAAAGTTCATATCGTTGGTCATACTGATAGTACTGCTAGTGAGGAGTATAATCAAGTTCTATCACTTAATCGTGCAAATGCACTTAAAACAGCTCTTCTTGAAAATGGTATAGCAGAAGATCGTATGAAAGTTTCAGGAGAGGGTGAGCTTAGTCCAATTGAACCAAATGATACTGCTGAAGGTCGAGCAATGAATCGTCGTACAGAGGTTAAACTTCTAAACGAACTTTAAAGTTAAGGTATTTTAATTGGGTGATAAGTCAATATTAATAAAACAAGATTCTCTTTTAGATTCTCTTGTTTTATATACAAAACTTTTTCATAAACCATTTACTGCGGAAGCTTTGATGGCTGGGCTTCCTGTTCATAATTCACAAGAGTCTCAAGAGCTTTTTTCTATTGGAAATTCAAAGTCTCTTTTCTCAAGAGTTGCTGGTCGTGCAGGATTAAAATCAACTTTGATTAAAAGACCAATAGACCAAATGCTTCAACTTCAACTTCCTATGATTCTTCTTCTTAGTAACGATTACACTTGTATATTAGAGAGCTTTTCTCCAGATAGAAAAAAAGTAAAGATAATATATCCAGATGGTGAAGGTATTGAGGAGTGGATGAGTGTTGAAGAGTTAGAAAGTGAGTATCTTGGCTTTGCTTTTATGCTTAAAAAAGAGTTTCAATATAGTGAAAAAAACAGTAGAACTCTTCAGTTAAAGCAAAAAGATTGGTTTTGGAGTACTGTTAAGCTTTCTCGTGGAATTTATAGTGATGTAATATGGGCTTCATTCCTTATTAATATCTTTGTTTTAGCTACTCCACTTTTTACTATGAATGTTTATGATAGAGTAATTCCAAATAATGCAGAAGAGACATTAATGGTGTTTACTATAGGTATTATCTGTGTATATGTGATAGATTTTTTCTTGAAATTTATTCGAAGTTATATGTTAGAGATAGCAGGTAAAAAAAGTGATATTATTATGTCTTCTATTATTTTTGAAAAAGTACTTGATTTAAAAATGGCAGTACATCCAAAATCTGTTGGTTCTTTTGCAAATAATTTAAAAAACTTTGAATCTGTTCGTTCATTTTTTACAACAGCAACTATGACAGCATTGATAGATTTTCCTTTCGCGATAATATTTTTGATGGTTATTTATTATATAGGTGGAAATTTAGTTTTTGTTCCATTAACGACTATGTTTTTAATATTAACTTATGCACTCTTAATTAGAAAACCATTACAAGAAAGTATTGAAAGTGCTTATGCTGCTGCTGCTAAGAAGAATTCTATATTGATAGAAACGCTTCAAAATATTGAAACTATTAAGACTATGAGTATGTCTGGTAAAATGCAGTGGGAATGGGAAGAATCAACTGGAGAAATAGCAGAAAAAAATCTTAAATCTCGTTTATTGTCTACTTCTATTCCAAATATTACAAATCTTCTTATTCAATTAAATACGGTTTTTGTAGTTGTATTTGGTGTTTTTATGATTCAAGAGTTTGAATTAACTATGGGTGGATTAATAGCAGTAGTTATTTTAACATCTCGTACAGTAGCACCGATGGGTCAAGCAGCTGCTTTAATCTCGAACTATTCTGATGCAAAAACAGCTTATGAAACATTAAATAGTATTATCTCTCAACCATCTGAGAGACCTGCTGGTAATCAATTTTTAGAAAAACCAAATTTAAGTGGAAAAATAGAATTTAAAAATGTTACTTTTAGCTATCCTGAAGCTGATATTCCAGCATTGACTGATGTTAGTTTTAAGATTGAACCTGGAGAAAAGATTGCTATTATTGGTAGAATGGGTTCAGGTAAAAGCACAATAGCTAAACTTATTTTAAGACTTTATGAGCCTGATAGTGGGACTATTCTTATTGATGATATTGATATTGCACAGATTGATCCAGCAGATTTAAGAAGATCTATGAGTTATGTACCACAAGAAATTAGTTTGTTTAATGGGACACTTAAAGACAATATAATATCTTCAGAAAGACATCCAAGTGATGAAGATGTAATTCGTGCTTCTGTAATTAGTGGTACATATGAATTTGTTCATACTCATCCAAAAGGATATGAGATGCCAATTGGTGAAAGAGGTGCTGGATTGTCTGGTGGTCAAAGACAGAGTGTTGGTGTGGCTAGAGCTATATTAGGTGATAGTAAAATTATGATAATGGATGAGCCTAGTAATTCAATGGATCAGACTACCGAGGGACAATTGATTAATAATTTAAAAGATGAATTAAGAGATAAAACACTTATCCTTATTACTCAAAAATTAACTTTACTTGTTTTGGCTGAGAGAGTTATTGTTATGCATCAATCTAAGTTGATTTTAGATGGTCCAAAAAATGAAGTTACAAAAAAGTTAAGAGGGAATCCAAATGTCTGATAAACTTGAAAAAAGATTATCCCCAAAAGATTATGAATTTATGCACTCTCTTAGTTCTGCTGTACTTCAAAGTACTTCTACTAAGGTTAGAGTAGTATTGTATTTTTGGATTATATCTATTTTTATGTTTATAGCATGGGCATATTTTGCTCAGATAGATGAGATAGCTAGAGGTGATGGAGATATTGTTCCAAGTGGTGAAAATCAAATGATACAAAACCTTGAGGGTGGTATTATTGAAGAAATTCTAGTAAAAGAGGGTCAGGCAGTTGAAAAAGGTCAGTTGTTAGTTAAAATTGATAATCAAAAATCTAAGTCTTCATTTAGTACAAATGTAATTAAGGCAGATGCATTAGATGCGAAAATAATTCGTTTAAAAGCAGAAGCAAGTGGTAAAGCATTTAAAGTTACAAAAGAGATGCAAAATCAAATTCCACTACTGATTGATAATGAAAGAAGTTTATATAATACAAATAAAAAACAATTACAATCAAAATTTAATGCCTTAAAAGAACAACTTTCACAAAGAAGATATGAATTATCTGAAGCAAAAAGTAGTAGAAATAGTATGAAAAAATCTCTTAAAATGATAGACGAAGAGGTTAAAATGACAAGACCTATGGTTGTAAAAGGTGTTCGTTCAAAAATTGATTTTTTAAAGTTACAAAGAGAAGCTAATGAAGTTCGAGACAGATATAATGCAGCTAGATTATCAATACCTAGACTTATATCAGCTATTAAAGAGGTTCAAAGCACTATAAAAGAAACATCTTTTATTTATATGAGTGATGCAAAATTAAAATTAAATGAGGCTGTTTCAGAACTTAAAGCTTATAGAGCAAACTCTACAGCATTACAAGACCAAGTTAGAAGAACGCTAGTCCGTGCACCAATGAAAGGGATAGTTCAAAGATTATTTGTTCATACTATAGGTGGTGTTATTCAACCTGGTGCAGATATTTTAGAAATTGTTCCAACTGATTCAACTCTTTTAGTTGAGGTTAAAATTAAACCAGCAGATATTGCTTTTATATATTTTGGACAAAAAGCAATTGTAAAGTTTTCTGCTTATGATTTTGCTATATATGGTGGTTTAGATGGAGAAGTTGTGTTAATTAGTGCAGATACTATTACTGATCAAAAAGGGAATGTTTTTTATACAGTGCGAATTAAAACAAATAAAAATTATCTAGAGAGAAATGGCGAAAAATTAAAAATTATTCCAGGTATGACAGTTAGTGTAGATATTATAACTGGTAGAAAAAGTGTACTTGATTATATTTTAAAACCTATTCTTAAAACAAAACAGTACACTTTTACGGAGAGATAAGTACCTCTCCATAAAGAACCACAACTTCAGCGATAAGTAAATAGTTCTAGTGCTAGGCAGATTTCTGAAGGACTAGCTAGCTAATCCAAAGGAATCTAACGACGCAATAGGGCTATTTACTTATCGCCCGAAGGGAAGTTTAAAAAGAGGGCTACTGCTTTGTTGAAAATCCTTGAAGCTACTAGTAGCTCCTACGAATCTTCGCCTTGCATTAGCCCTCTTTTTAAGCTTCTGAAGTTAGGGTTCTTTATGGAGAGGTACTTATCTATCCATTTAAGTATAATTTTTCATAATTATAGTTAAATTAACTTTCATGTAATAATTACTAGATAATATAATAAAAATTAAAAGGAATTTTATGTTTAAAATATTAAGTTTTACAGCTTTTTTATTGTTATTAGTTGGGTGTGGGATAGAAAAAAGTCCGAGTATAAAGTCTCATATGTATCAATCGGTAAATGAAAATGAAGCAACACTTGTTCAAAGTGGTAAAAACAAAAGATATTGTGTGAAATGTGGAATGGACTTAGTTAGGTATTATAAAACAAGTCATGCTGCAACATATAAGGGTAGGGATTATCAATACTGTTCTATTCATTGTTTAGAGGATCATTTAGGTGATGGTATAACTCTTAAAAATCCAAGAGTAGTTGATGTTGCTTCTTTGAAGTTTATCCCTGTAATGAGCGCTTATTATGTTGTTGGAAGTAAAAAAAGAGGTACGATGAGTCGTACTAGTAAATATGCTTTTTCAACACAAGATGATGCTAAAAAATTTCAAGCTAAATTTGGTGGAGAGATTATGGATTTTAATGGTGCAAGAGAAGTTGCACAAGAAGATTTCAAACACTATCGCTAGTCTTTAAAATCTTCTATATGCAAGATAGAATAAACTTATTCTATCTCAGCATCGATAACATCTTCGTCATCTTTCTTTTTCTTCGCATCAGCTTCTGCAGCTTCTGGATTTTGTTCTTTTTTGTACATCTCTTCAGCCATTTTATGAGCAGCTTCAGTTAATGCTTTTACTTTCTCTTCGATAAGCTCTTTAGTAGCAGACTCATCTTTTAAAGTCTCTTTTAAATCAGTCGTAGCAGCTTCGATTTTAGCTTTTTCTTCTGCTTCTAGTTTATCACCCATCTCTTCTACTGATTTTTCAGTTTGAGCAATTAGTGCATCTGCTTGGTTTCTTAAATCTACAAGTTCTTTTCTCTCTCCATCAGCAGCTTTGTTCTCTTCTGCATCTTGAACCATTTTGTTAATCTCTTCTTCACTTAATCCTGAAGAACCAGAGATTGTGATTGACTGAGATTTACCAGTACCTTTATCAGTTGAAGAAACAGTAAGGATACCATTTGCAT
>JAGGWE010000106.1 GCA_021157665.1 Sulfurimonas sp. | reverse complement strand
AGCCCTTTAAATCCATTTAAATTTAAATCTATATTTTTTTCATGTGTCCAGAAAAAATCTATAATATTTTGAGTAGTAAAACTCTTTTCGTATTCTGATGATAATAGTTCCATTAATATGGTTTCATTCTTTGTTAAAGCGATATTCTTTTCATATCTTGTTAGACTTTTTTTGAATTTATCCCATATATAATCTTCTGGTATATAGAAAAGATTATCTGAAATATAATCATTTTCAAGTTCAAAGATTGCTTTATCTAGTGTCTTTTTAAGTATCTCTCTTTTTACGGGTTTATGTAAATACTTTAGTAAATGAAGCTCTACTGCCACTAAAAGATTTTTTTCATCAATAAAAGCTGTAAGTATAATTATTTTTGTATCTCTATCTTTTTGACGCACTTTACTAGCAACTTCTAATCCTGTTAAATAAGGCATATTAATATCTAACAACATAATATCAATAGTGTGTTTACTATATAGTTCCCAAGCCTCTTTCCCATCTTTTGCAACATAAACATCTTTAAAATAGATTTTTAAGAAATCTCCATAATATTTTCTTGTGAGATTGTCATCTTCTGCATAGAGAATATTGTATTTTTTACTTTCTTTATTCATATCTACTCAATTTTTATTTACTATATAGTTATAGTAAATAATGCTCCATCATCTTTATTTTGTACATTTAACTCTCCGTCCATTTTATTCTCTATAATCATTTTTGCCATGTAAAGTCCCATCCCTGATCCATCACTATGCTCTTTTATTGTAAAGAAAGGTTCAAATATTTTATCTAAATTTTCTACTTTAATCCCACCTGCATTGTCTGAAATCTCTATAACAATTTTATCTTTTTTACTTTTTATTTTAATATCTATAGATGGATTTGTGATTTTTTTAAGTTTAAAAATATCCATTGCATTACTAAGTATTACTAAAATTACTTGTATAAATTCTTTTTTATCTCCAAAAAAAGTATATTTATCAGTACAGTTTATATTTATATTAATATCTTTCTTTTTTATAAGAGGATGAAGTAAGGTGATTGCTTGAATTATCACTTTCTCAACATTAAAACTGTTTTTTTCTTGTTTTGAATCAAAGTAATGACTGAAACTAAAAATAGTATCGGACATATATAAAGTGAGATTTTCAATCTGGTCTAATTTTTTACTTAATTGATTATAGTTAAGTTTGTTTTGTTTATAATCATTCTCCATAGAGACTAACACAGCATTGATTTGAGCCAAAGGTTGTTTCCATTGGTGTGCAATATTTTGTATCATCTCACCCATCTGAGCTAGTCTTGATTGATGTTCTATCATCTTTTGTTTTTGTATGTTTTGTTCTTGAAGTTTGATTTTTTCGGTAATATCTCTCCATATAACATGAATTACATCTCTGTTTTTTAGTTTTATATTGGTTATAATAATATCTACAGTAAATATCTCCCCATCAAAATCTTTATGTTGCCATTCAAAAGAGGCATAACCATCTTTTCTACATATATCAAATAATTTTTGAGCTTTTTCGTATGAGTTTGTACCATCCTTTTGTTTTATAGGTGACAACTCAGAAGGGTGACAATTTAATACTTCCATTTTGGAACTTGCTTTAAGTATTTTAGTAGTCGCCTCATTGCAATCAACAAATTTTTCATCTTCTATAATCAGTATAGGATCTGTTGATTTTTGATAAAGAGTTTCAAATGCCTCTTTTTGTTCTAAGATGATTATTTTTTCTCTATCCTCTTTCTCTTTATTTTGATAGAAAACTATTTCAGAGATTATCCTTTTAAAAACAAAGTATGTAATAATGGCAATAAGAGTACTCAAAAAGAAGGTAACTAAAAATAACATTATTATTTCATCTCTTGCATGCTTTTCTTTTTGAACTATTTTTGCAGTTATCTCCTTTTCGATATCATCAATATATACTCCATATGCTATTATCCAGTTCCACTCTTTTTCTAAATAATGGTAAGACATTCTTGAAACGATCTCTTGTGAAGTATTCTTCTTTATAAGAAAAGTTGTATAGAAATAACCATCTTTTTTAAGTGCTTTTAGTACTTTTTTACTATGCTTGTTGATATAAGTATCTTGAGTATTATCTGATATATATTTCCCCACTAATTCAGGTTTATTAGTATTTACTAAAACCTTGGCATAGTTGCCTTTAGCATCAATATCAAGCAGTTTTACGATTATAGGATGTCTATCTTTCATAGTATTTACCATCTCTATAAACTCTTTTTGTAGCTCCTTTTCAATTTCATCATAACATTCACCATAACCAATAACCCAGTTAAATGGTTTAAAGGCTTTTACATATGTAACTCTTTTATACTCTTTTTCATCTGTTGTAAAACAATTGTATTTTATAAAAGAATCTGGATTTTTTTTCATATTTAAAATATATTTTTTAATTTTATTTATATGCTTTTTATCTAAAGAGGATGGCATCATTTTTGTTATAAGCTCATTATTATTTTTGTTTTGAAAAATAAAATAATAGTTGTTTTCACTATATTTTGCTTTACTTAAAATAGAGATAATTATTTTTTGCATCTCTTTTTCATTAAGTTTAGTACGGTTTTCTAAATAAAAACTATTTATTAAATTATGTGCTCTGTCTACTCTTAATTGCAATCTATCTTTTAGTTTTTTATCTGCTCTTTGTTGTTTAGATTTTATTCTTGAGACTAAGCTATTTACCTCTTTGGTAATTTTCTCTTTTTGTTTGTCATAATAATTTTGTTTATATTCTTTAATCTCGTTTTTAAATTCTTTATTATCTAGATATAAATGAAAAAAAGCTACTGATAAAGATCCAATAAAAACAAATAAGGGAGGTAGAATTGTAATTTTTTTCAGGTAAGCTGGAACTTTCATTTATTTCTCATTTGATAATTTATTAATAGGTAACAATACAGTTTCTTCCATTATCTTTAGCTCTATAGAGAGCTTTATCTACTCTTAAAAAAAAGCTCTCTACTGTATCGTCTTTTTTGGCAATATCTATCCCTATGCTTACTGTGATTTTTTCAGCATTTTTAAATATATGATTTTCTATAGTGCTATGTATCTTTTTGGCAACTACAGTTGCTTCATCCAAATCTGTTTGTGGAAGAAGTATAACAAACTCTTCGCCACCCCATCGTGCAAAAATATCACTTTCTCTAATATGCTTTTTTGTAATAGATGCAAGCTCTTTAAGCACATAATCTCCAGTTTTATGTCCATAAAGGTCGTTAATTCTTTTAAAATGGTCAATATCAAACATTATTAATGTTATTTTTTCATTATATCTTTTTTGTTGAGCTAGATGTTGTTTAAAAAAATCATTAAATTTTGTACGGTTATAAATCTCTGTAAGCGTATCTATTGATGCTAAAATTTCTAGTTTTTTGTTTAAAGTATCAATCTTTTGTTCTTTAGCTTTGCGTCTAGTTATATCTCTTACAAATGCAACAAAATACTGTATGCCATTATGCACAACAAGATTCGCAACAATCTCTACCTTAATATTGTCACCGTTTTTTTTACTGTGTTGAGTTTCAAACCGTAATATATCTACTTCTTGAAGCCATCTCCAGTTATCATGCCATCTTTGTTTGGAATATCTTTTGTCATTTTTGTGTAAATCAAAAGTATTTAATCTCTCAAGCTCTTCTACTGTATATCCAAGAGTTTTTGCAGCACTTTGATTAGTATAGTAAATATCCCCATATTGATCTAACCAGTAGATAGCTTCTGATGATCTATTTAAGGAGTATTCTAAAAGCATTTTATTCTCTTCAAGCTGATAATACTTTTTTGAAAAAAGATATCCAAAGATTATAAAAAGTAATAGAACTATACTTCTAGCAAAAGCCTCTGTAACAGGGACACTAAAGAGTAGAAAATCTAAAAATGTACCGGGTCCAACAAAAAAAACAAAGGTGTCAAGATAAGCGTTTAAAATACCAAGCCCAACACCAGTAAAGAGAGATAGATAGAAAAATTTATTATTTATATATCTTTTTTCTACTTTCCAACTTATAGCCTGCTCTTTCATGTTAGTTTCCTATTTCAGGTAGTGGTTCACTAAAGAAATAACCCTGATAGCCATATATATCAAGCTCTTGTACTTTTTTATATACATCTTCACTATGGATATATTCAGCAATAACTTTGATACCCATCTCTTGAGAAAAAGTTGTTATAGCCTTCACAAGAATAAATGCATTGATATCTTTATCTATATTCTTAATAAGGGAACCATCAATTTTTATATAATCTGGTTTAAGTTCAATTAGATGTGAGAAATTTGCATATCCACTACCAAAGTCATCTATAGCAATTCTAACCCCGAAACTCCTCATATTCATTATAAAATCTCTCACAACGCTAAAATTTTCTATACTCTCAGTCTCAAGTATTTCAAATATAAGCTGACTAGCTATATTAGTAGTTGCCAACTGCTCTTTTATAAACTCTATTATATCTCTGTTTGAGATATCCTCATAAGAAAGATTTATAGAAAATGATTCCTTTCTATCTTTAAAAATATTTATCGATTTTTTTATCATCACTTTTGTAAGTTCATGATAGTAAGTTGTTTTTTTAATAGCATCTATAAAGAAAAATGGTGAAATAACTTTTCCATCTTCTAAGATACGGACTAAACACTCATAAGTAATGGTGTCTTTTTTAATAATTTTTTGAAAAAATGGGACTATAGTATCTTCTATTAGGGCTTTTTTTACTATCTCAACAGCTTTTAAATCATCAAGATATTTTTTCTTTAAACCTAAATCATCTGAATATACCAGTAGTAGTTGATGAGTACTTTTAGCATAATTAAGTGCCATATCAGCACACTCTAAAAAATTATTATTATCACTATTATGAACGATAGATATAGTAACAGATAAATTTACTTTTATTGAAAAACCATCAACATTGGCATCAATAGCAGTAGCTGATATATTTTGTATAGTTT